>NZ_CP109444.1:2100000-2335000 GCF_036227225.1 Streptomyces sp. NBC_01478
CTGGATCAGGGCGATGCCCTCGACGATGTAGAGCGTCTGGCCGAGGCCGTGGCTGTGCCAGGCGGTCCGGGCGCCGGGCGTGAAGCGGACCGTGTTCGCTCGGGCACGGGACGGCTCCTCGCCGCGGTAGATCACGTCGGCATAGGCATCACCGGTGAACCACTGCGCGGGCAGCTTCATGGTGGCCGGCTTCTTCAGGAGCTCCATCAGGTTCTCGTTCCCTGGTAGGCGGTGGCTGGGACGGGCAGTAGGTCAGGCTGCCGAGGACGGATGGCGTGGTCGTCCGTGATGTGCTTCATCCGGGCGAGCCGGGTGCGTACCGGCCGACCGCAGGGGATGGGAGTCGGCAGCCGCCAGGTGGGATCCGACGCTCTGCGCCGGGTCAGTGCGCGTGGGGTGCCGGTTCCAGAACCAGGACCGGAATCTCACGGTCCGTCCTTGTCTGGTACTCGGCGTAATCGGGGAACGCCTCTACCGCCCGGGCCCACCACAGCGCCTTCTCGTCCCCGGTCACCTCGCGGGCCAGCATGTCCTCGCGCGCCGGGCCGTCCTGGAGCTCGACCCGGGGCTCGGCCACCGCGTTGTGGTACCAGACCGGGTGGCTGGGGGCTCCGGCCATGGAGGCGATGACGGCATAGGAACCGTCATGCTCCACGCGCATGACCGGGGTCTTGCGGATCTTGCCGCTCTTCGCGCCCAGGGTCGTCAGGATGACGACGGGAAGTTCCTGGAGCGTCGTTCCCTGCGTGCCGCCGGAGCTTTCGTACAGCTCCACCTGGTCACGTACAAACTGTGCCTTGCTCGGCTCGTACTCGCCTTTGAGGGGCATGGTGACTCTTCTCCGTGCTGTCGGAACCACACCCGGCGCGGTCTTGCGCACCGGCCGGGGGTGTGGGGCCCGGGGTAGGTCAGGCGTGGGCGTCGTCGTGGCCGAGGTCGCCGCCCAGTTCGCGCGAGGCCCCGGCCTGGGCGAGGAGCTCCGTCGCCTTGGCCTCGGCGGCCTCGATGGCGTCCGCCCCGGCGACGAAGCGCAGCAGCGGCTTGTCCTGGCCGGCGATGGTCAGCAGGGCGCGGGCGAGCTTGGCGGGGTCGCCGGGCTGCTGGCCGTTCATGCTCTTCATGCCCTCGACCCGCGGGGCGGTGCGCTCGGCGTAGTCGTCGATGGACAGCTCGGGCCAGGTGGTGGTGCCGTCCGTGAGGAACTCGGTGCGGAAGTAGCCGGGCTCCACGATCGTGGTGTGGATGTTGTACGGCTCGACGTCGTAGCGCAGGGACTCCATCCAGCCCTCTTCCGCGAACTTGGAGGCGGCGTAGGCGGAGGTGAACTCCATGCCGACAAGCCCGGCGGTCGAGGTGATGGTGATGACGTGGCCGGCGCGCTGCTTGCGCATGATCGGCAGGACGGCGCGGGTGACGTTCATCGGGCCGAAGAGGTTGGTCTCGAACTGCTGGCGCATCTGCGCGGGCGAGATCTCCTCGAAGTAGCCGGTGAAGAGGTTCCCGGCGTTGTTGATCAGGACGTCGATGCGGCCGAAGCGGTCAACGGCGGCCTGCGCGGCGGCCTCGGCGTCCTCCAGGCTGGTGACGTCGAGCCTGGTGACCAGCAGATTGTCCTGCGGTCCGCCCAGGGTCTTCTCGACCTCTTCGGGGCGGCGGCCGGTGGCGACGACCTGGTGGCCGGCGGTGAGGGCCTCGCGGGCGATGAGGGTGCCCAGACCGCGTCCGGCACCGGTGACGAGAATGACCTTGCTCATGGGGGGATTCCTTTCGGGCGCCGTGATCCGGCACCCGCTGTGTGCGGGGGTGACGCATGGACCGCCGACAGTGCCGCAGAGGGGGCTGGGAGCGGAGGCACGAGCGCCGTCCGTCCGGACGGTTCACACCGCTGTGGGCGGTGCACCATCAACAAAACCGCTTGTCACGGGAGTGTGGGAGTCCCTCTTGAGGGGGTCACTGACAGGGACCCCCAACCCGGCCGGAGCACTCGTAGAGTGAAACGCATGGCAGGCAGAAACGACCCACAAGGCGCAAACCGGGATATTCGCGATGATTTCCGTGCAGAGATCCGAGAATTTCTCGGCACGCGACGGGCCAAGGTCACCCCCGAGCAGGCCGGACTGCCCCTGTACGGCGGGGAGCGCCGGCGGGTCACCGGGCTGCGCCGCGAGGAGGTCGCCCTCCTCGCGGGCATTTCCAGCGAGTACTACACCCGCCTGGAGCGCGGCAACGCCACCGGCGTCTCCGAGGGCGTCATCGACGGCATCGCGCAAGCACTGCAGCTCGACGAGGCCGAACGCATCCATCTGCTCGACCTCCTGCGCGGCGCCGGCACGACCCGCCCGCCACGCCGCCGCCCGGCCCAGCAGCGGGTACGGCCCACGGTCCAGCGCGTCCTGGACTCCATGGCCGGCACACCCGCGTTCATCCTCAGCGGCCGCGGGGACATCCTGGCCGCCAACCACCTCGGGCGCGCCCTGTTCTCCCCCGTCTACGCCGACCCCACGCGGCCGCCGAACAACGCCCGGTTCGTCTTCCTCAGCCCGCATGCCACCGAGTTCTTCCGCCACTGGGACGAAGTCGCCAACGACGCGGTCGCCATGCTGCGCGCCGAAGCCGGACGCGACCTCTACGACAGGCGACTGACGGACCTGATCGGGGAGCTGTCCACCCGCAGCGAGGAATTCCGCCGCCGCTGGGCGGCCCACAACGTCCGCATGCACACCACCGGGGTGAAACTCCTGCACCACCCGGTCGTCGGCGACCTCGACCTGCCCTTCGAAACCTTCCCGCTCCCCGACGGCCCCAGCCAGTTCCTCCTCACCTATACCGCCGAGCCGCACTCCCCCTCGCAGGACGCCCTGAACCTGCTGGCCATCTGGGCTACGACCAACGACACCATCGAGCGGTCTGCGCCGGCCAAGGACTCTGAGCCAGCCGACTCGGCCGAGACACCCGACTGAACGGGATCAATGGTCCGGGTGTCACGCCGGGGTCGCGGCTGCCTCATCGTGCGGGGTGCGTGGGCCGGGCATTGTCGCCCGGATGGGCAGGTCCAGGTCGAGGCGGCTGTTCATGTCCAGCTCGAACCGGCCGTAAGGGTTCACGTGCGTCCAGAACAGCGGCGACAGGGCCCGGCGATCCGCGTCGGTGAGCCTGTCCACCCACTCCTCATCGGCGAGGACCTGCTGCATCAGCAGTGTGTTGACGTGCACGAGCGCGGACTGGAGCAGGTGCAGCGCGAGCATGCTGACCTCCTGGGACTCCTTGTCCACACCGGCCAGGTCGCCGTCCTTGCCGTAGAAGAGGTCCTTGTTCGCGGAGTTCCAGTTCTCCACGACCTGCAGTCCTTCGTGGATTTCCTGCCGCATTTCGACATCGGCGAGGTAGTCGCAGACGAACGCGGTCCGCACCGCCCGCCCGAGTTCTTCGATCGCCTGGTAGGTGGGGTGCTTGGGCCCTCCGCGGGTGAAGCGTCGCAAGACCTGCTCGGCCTCGGCGGTGCCCAGACGCAGGGCGGTGGTGTACTTCACGATCTGGTCGTACTGCTGGGCGATCAGGTCCCAGTTGATCGTCTTGGTGGAGAGCACCGGCCCCAGATTCGGCCACTTTTCGTCTTCCCCGGCCGCCGGCCGGTACAGCTTCGCGGAGCCGATGTTCTTCAGCCTCGGCATGAGCTTGAAGTCGAGCATGTGGGCGAAGGCGAACCCGACGATGGAGGCGCCGTGGGTGTCGGTGTACTGCCGATCCACTTCCATGTCGGTGCAGTGCCGCAGCACGCCCTCGATCATCGAGGCGACCTCGGAGGCCGAACAGGACTTGAGCTGGGAGTAGATGCACACCGACTTCCGTTCGACGTGCCAGTAGATCATCACCCCGGGGCCGCGGTAGCGCTGGTGCCACTCGGTCATCAGGTTGGAGGACCAGGCGCCGAACTTGCGGCTGTCGGAGGCGCACGCCGTGCCGGCGCCCCACCACATCTCATCGCGGACGGCGAAGGTGGCGTTCACGAGCTTCCGCAGGGCCGCGCGCATGTTGGCCCGGTTGACGAACAGGTGCCGCACCCGGCGCAGCGTTGCTTCCGATTCGCCGTGCTTGCCGGTCACCGCGACCCGTTTGATCCCCATGTTCGTGCCCAGGCCGAACAGGACCAGCAGCAGCCGACGGCGCAGCACGTCCTTCGACAGCGTCTCGCGGGTGGCCACCGAGGTGAACTCCTCGATGAACCCGGTGTCGAACTCGGCGTACTTCAGGATGTCCAGCAGGTCGATGGTGCCCCAGCGTCGCTCGATCTCCCCCTTGATCGCCACCAGGGACTCCGGCTCTTCCTGCTTGCCGCGCGGGGAGACCCTGATCCACGGCTCGCCGTGTTTCTTGACGAGCGACACCCCGCCCGTCGTACCCTCCGCCAGTGCGGTCTCGAAGCGGTCCAGCGAGGCGCGGAGCCTGTCTTGAAGGGCGGTGATGAACTCGCCGGAGTCCTGCGGCTGGCCCAGCGCGGCGTAGTGCACGTCCCGGTTGTCCTCGAAGTCCGCGGGCAGGTCGTCCTCCGGGTTGCGCCACCGGTTCGCCCCCACCACCCAGATCTCCCGCCGGCGCACCGCGTCCCGCAGCGCGACCAGCACGCACAGCTCGTACGGGATGCGCTCGACACGGCCCTTGTCGTCCACCACCGCCGCCCGCCACTGCTCGGGCACCACACCCGCCAGCGGCACGCTCTCCGCCGGATCGAAGAACGCCCCCTCCTTCAGCGGCTGGTCCAGGTAGCGCTGGAGCAGGTCGATCGCGTCCATCACCGGCCGGTAGGAGGTGTTGTTGCACTTCAGCTCCAGCGCACCCAGCAACGGCGAGAGCATCCGCCGCCAGTGCGCCGAGTACGACGACCGCAACACCGTGCGCACCCGGGCCTTGTAGCGGGCCTCGTTCGCTGCGGCCTCCGCCGCCAGGGCCTTCAGCGTCTTCTCCCCGCCGACCACCGGGTAGATCACCCGCCGCACCGTGCCGGACGGCTCGGACAGGGCCGCCTCGGCGACCCGCAGCAGCATCGCATCCTTGCCCCGAATCCTCTTCAGCTCGGCGTTGAGCTCCTTGTCGACCTTCCGCTCCGCCCGAGTGTTGATCTTCAGTACGAGCTGGATGAACAGGTCCACCAGCGAGTCGGTGATCTCCGTCTGCCGCACGTGGCACAGCGCGGCCAGCAGCGTCAGGCGCCTTGGAGGCTTCATCCGCTCCAGGTTCGCCGGGTACTCCTTCGACGCCCGTGCCCGCCACGCGTCGACCAGCTTCTCGGACACGTCGGCGAACAGGTCGGCGGGTAGCTCCAGCCGCCGGACTCGTTGGAGCTTGTTCACCTCCGCCAGGAGGCTCTCCAGCCCCGGCGCCCCCGGGTCGGCTTTCAACTCGGCGAAGTGGGAGCGCCCGCCGCCCGACACCGCGCCCTCACCATCCCCTTCACCGGCCGTCTCGTCCTCGCTACCGGCGACCAGGTCCTCCAGGCGCGAGCGCGTCGCGTGCGAGATCCGCTCCACCCTGCTGCGGCAGAACCGGGCCTCGAAGTCCGTGACCGCCCGACCCACCAGCCGCTGCACTTTCGCCGGGGCCGGCGGCTCGACGTGGTCGTTGCGGCACCGGGCCACCACGGCCGCCATCAGACGCTCCCGAGAGAGCTCCACCGGGCACAGCTCTGCGGCCAGCCACTCCGCCAGCCGCTCCTGGTCCTCCTCGGTACCTGCCCGGAATCCGAAAACCGTACGGATCTCTGTGCGATGCCGGGTGATCGCCCGGCCCTGCCAGTCGTACGAGGCCCACTGCTCGGCCGGGACCTTCACCTGCTGGGCCACGTACGCCACCGCAGGCGCCGGTACTTCTCCCACGCTCTCAGGGAAACGCGCCTCGACCTCGAAGAACTTCAGCAACAGAGCGAAGCCCAGCCGGTTCGCCCCGGTCTTGTTCCGGAGCCGCACAACCTCGTCCTCAAGAAGCGTCCAGACCTCGATCAGGTCCTCCGGCTCCCACTCCTGCCGCACCGGTGCCTCCGCGCCTCAACCAACTGGATCTCCCCATCGTGGCGACCACTCGCCCCACCTGGACGGAAAGCGCAGAACCCCACCACAGCCCCATCACGTTCTGCTACATGACGGGTGGCGGCAGCTATACGAGAACACGGCCGAATTGACACGGACATCCCACCTACGCTCACGCCTTTCCCGGTGAGCTTTGAATGACGGACTTCCCACCACTGAATGCAGAACGTACGGCCCTGTGCGCCTGTCCTTCCGGAGAGGCGCACAGGGCGGGTCCGATCCTACGAAGCGGCGTCTGCGTTCACCTGAGTCACCCTTGTCCCGGCGATCCCCAGTGCCTCGACGATCCGCTCGGCGGCTGATGCGGAGAAGAGACCGCTGGTCACGCTCAGGCCGAATTGAGGCGTGGGAGGATGCTCCACCTCGCGCAGCAGGAGGAACGCCTCCCCATCGGCCGGAGAGAAGGCGAAGCAGAGCCACTCCGCCAGGCTGTCGCAGGTGGTCTCAGCGCTACCCCACCGCTCCTCCAGCGCCGCACGGTCGATATCGACCTCAGCAAGCCATTTGATGTCGCGCGAACTGACATCCCCTTCGGGGATCCGCTTCAACTCCGCCGGGTCCAGCTCTCTCAGGTCCATCTCTACCGCACCTCTGTGACGATGATCGGAATGGAAGCCCACTCCTCGCCATCCATCTCGAATTCCTTGACACCGTCTTCCACGCCAGCCTCCCAAGAAGCGTACCCAGGTCTGTTGTTGACCTTGGGCTTCACAGTGGTGAAGAACTCCAGGCTTCCCGGCTTGGCGCCCTTGGGGATGGGGCCGACGTGTGCCTGGGCGGTGGCATTGCCACCCCACCGTGGGATCTTGCCCCACAGCTCGCTGGACTCCGCGATGGACCGTGCGTTTGCAGTCGTTTGCGACTTCGAGGTCAGCCGGTGGAACGGGCCATACAAGGTCACTGGCCCCTCCGGCAGACTCTTGCCCGCGGTGAGAGCCTTGGCGCCCGCTCCGACAGCTGCGCCACCGATCGTCAGGCTTCCGCCGGACGCACCGCCGGTCACTGTCTCCGCGATCTCTGCGGCGCATACCGGGGCCGCGGCCAGGCATCCTTCGCCCAGAGCGACGGCCACGGGCGCGGCGGCCACGGCCAACGACACGACCGCTACAACGCCCAGCACGACCTTCTGCCAGGTCGCGAGCTCTGGAGTGTCGGGCAGGTCGTCGGCCTTCGAGTCGTAATAGGGATTCGTTCCCATCGCCCAACAGGACCGGCACTGAGATCCGTCTCTCCGCTCGGGCTTCGGGTCAGGCCCCTTCTTGAAGACCACCTGGGCAGATTTGATGGGCCCATCCGTGCGGACCGTGACGGTCATGGTGCCGCTGCCGGTGCCGCCTCCCGTCTTCTGGTACTGGAAGGTCTGGGTGTAGGTCTTGCTGGAGTGGTAGACCCATGTACCGCCGGGGCCCATCGTCATGTAGTCGTGGTAGCTCCCACCCTTGCCGTCGCTGCACCCGCGTTCGCAGTCTGTGATCGGCCGCAGGCCGGTGGGGTCGGACTTGGTGACGGGGGTGTTGTTGGCGTAGGCGTACCCGTTGAGGGACTCGTGGTCGTCGGGGGCCAAGATGGGGTCGACGGAGAGGAAGCGTCCGGTGGCCGGGTCGTACTCGCGGGCGCCGACGTGGGTGAGGCCGGTATCGGTGTCGGTTGGTTTGCCGAGGAAGCCCTTGTCGTCGGGCCAGGCCGACGGGGTTGCACCGCGCGCTTCACCGAATGGCTTGGTGTAGCGACGGGTGACGGCCTGGGTGATGGCGTCCACTGTCATCGAGGCGGTGCCGTGGTGGTCGTCGACCATCCAGGACAGGCCGGTCTCGGTGCGGACGGCGGTGGCGTCGCCAGCCGGGTAGTAGCGCTGAGCGGTGAACTTCTTTGCGGCCGTGTCGTACTGGAGTTCCTGACCGGCCAGGTAGAGGACGGTCTTGGTCGGACCGCGGCGGATCAGGAGTTCGCCGTTCGCGTCGTAGAGGTAGTCGGTGGTCTTGCTGCCTTCGGTGAGGCGGGTCAACTCCCCTTCTATGTCCCAGTCCAGGCTTTGAGTCGTGCCTGTGGTGCCGTACCTCTTGGTCGTATGGCCCAGCTCGTCGTACTCGTACGACTTTGCCGCAGTGGTGCCCACCGTGACGGACGTCATCGTGTGGGGCTGGCCGGTGCCGTTGGTGTTGACGGCGGGGTAGCCGTAAGCGGTTTTGGTGTCACCGCCGGTCTTGTGCTCGGTCTGGGTGTCGCGCAGGCCGCCGGGCTTGTAGGCCCAGCTGGTCCAGTACGGGGCAGGTCCGCCGAGGGCACTCGCCGAGCGGGCGGTCGCGCAGTCGTTGGAGGACGGGGTCCAGGCTTCGGTAAGGCGGCGATAGCCGTCGTAGGCAAAGCACTGGGTGTCCTTGCCGCCCGCTTTGTCGGTGACCGACTTGACGTTGCCGGTGGTGTCGTAGACGTAGTCGACGTCGCTGGTGTTCCCGGTGTTGGTCTGGTCGACCGTGTGGGTGTTGGACAGGCGGCGGGTGCCGTCCTCGTAGCGGTTGAGGATCTGGAGCTGCTTGGCGGCGGTGGAGGTCCCCAGGCGGGTTTCCTCGATCTCGCCGTACGGGGAGTAGCCGATGTTCTGGACGTAGTCGGTCATGCCGTCGGTGCCGGTGAGCATGCCGAGGCCGTTGTAGCTGTTGGTGACCGTCTCGGCGGGCAGGCCAGCCACCGCGGGCATGGAGGTGGACTGGACGGTGCCGTCGATGTTGTAGGCGGTGGAGGTGGTGAAGGTCTGGGGCGCGCCAGCAGTGACCAGGGGGTCGGTGGCTGCAATGACGGTCTTGGTGCCCTTCGGGCGGCCGAGCGCGTCGTAGCCGGTGACCACCTGGGAGTAGATCTTGCCGGTGGTGCCGCCGACATAGCGGATCGAGGCCGTCGGCAGTCCCTTGGCCAGGGTGTCGTAGGTGAACTTGGTCAGTTGGTGGGCGTTGTCCTTCACCCCGTCCCAGGTTCCGGTCGTGCGGCTGAGTTCGTCGTAGTCGGTGATCAGGGTGCGGGAAGCGCCGTCGAGAGTGGTCGAGACCGTCAGCGGCTGGTCGGCGTCGTTGTAGGTAGTGTCGACCTTTCCCTTGTCGGGGTCGGTGGATGTGGTCTTGCGGCCGCGCAGGTCGTAGTCGTACGTCCAGACCGCCCCGTCCGGGCCGGTCATCTTTTTGAGCTGGCCGCCGGGGGTGTACTCGTACAGGGTGCGGGTGTAGTCGCTGCCCGTCGGGACGGGGCCGCCATACTCGCGGCGTTCAGTGGTCCGGCCGCGGGCGTCGGTGATCGTCAGGATGCCGGTGCCGCCCTCGGCAGCGGTGACGGCGGTGCGGTCGCCCTGGTTGTCGGTCTTGGTGCGCCATTTCTCCTGGGCGTAGACCCGGAAGACTGATTCGGTGGCGCGTCCGGCTGCGTCGAAGACCGTCTCGGTGGAGGCGGGGACGGAGCCGGTGAAGGTGTTGGCCAGGGTGCCCGAGGGGGCGTTGTTGTCGTGGATCTGGCTGTTGGCCATGTAGGCCAGGCCGCGGTCGTCGTAGAGGGTTTCGGAGATCACCCGGCCGCCGTTCGGCGCCGGGGTCTGCTTCTGGCGGGAGCGCAGCAGGCCGTCGAAGATTTCGTAGGAGCTGTTGTAGGTCTGTCCGTCGGCCTTGAGGGCGTCGGTGCGGACCCACGTCTCCTTGTCGTTGTTGATGCTGTAGGCGTAGCCGATGCTGGCAGCGTCGCCCAGCGTGCGAGAGCGGTCCGGCTTCCAGACCGACTTCAGACGGCCGAGCGCGTCGAAGTCCCACTCGGTGACATTGCTGTTGGCGTCGGTTGTCTTGGTGGCTGTGCCCCAGGCCGGGTCCACCTCGGTAGTGGAGGTGTACAGCTTGGGGTCGGTCGTGGTCTTGGACGTCAGCGGGCCGTAGCCGGTGTCGTCTGGGACGTAGGTGGTTTTGACCGTGCGGTTGAGGGAGTTGGTCGCGGTGAGCGGGCGGCCCAGCTTGTCGTAGGTGGCGCCGGAGACCTGCTGGTAGACGGGCTTCTTGTCGGCGTCGTAGCTCGCAACCCGGTAGGAGGAGGTGATTTCGCCCTTGGTGGGGGCTACGCCGACCGCCTGGCCGTCGTAGGCCGTGGTGATGTCGGAGACGACATCATCGGGGACCACGGGGGTGGTCGCGCAGGAAACCGAGTAGGTCTCGGTGCGTGAGACCGTGTTCACGAGCCAGGCCGAGGTGTTGCGGGCGTAGCTGGTGCGCACGCACGACTCGTCACCGGTCTTGGCGGCGTCTCCGCTGTCCTCGACGGTCATCGGCATGCCGTAGGTGGGGTCGTACGTGGTTTTCTGCTTGACCGTACGGGTGCCGGTGGAGGTCTTGGTGCGGGTGGTTGTCTCGCCGGCCTGGATGATCCGGGACTCGGTGGTGCCCCAGCTGTAGGCGTGGCTGCCGGTCTTGTACGAAAGGGGGGTGTTGATGGTGCCGCTGGCTTCTTCGGTGCCGTTGTAGACGATGGTCTCGCGCACGAAGCCGGCGTACTGGCGGGTGTCGTCGATGGCCGTGCCGGTGGAGTCGGTGACCTTCTCCACCCGGGCGGTGCCGTCGAGTTCCTTCTCGCCGTTGAGGCCGCGCATGAAGAGCGTGGACTTCTTGGAGCGCGGACCCCCGTCGGTATCGCCGGAGGTCTCCACGACCTTGCCGTAGCCGCGCCACTGGGACCATGTGCGGTTGGACGGCTTGGTCAGGCCCTCGTCGTCGGCGTAGCCCCACCCCGCGCCGCCCTGGTAGTCGTAGTACTTCTCGCCGGTGTCACCGTGGCCGTAGGGGTCGTCCTGGAAGACAGAAGTGACGACGTACTTGTGGAACCAGTCGGTGACCGGGGTCGCGCCGGACTGGGACCACTTGACCGGATAGCAGCGGCGGGTGTTCTTGTCGACGTCCGCCGGCATGCTGGTGCCCCAGATGCAGTCGGGGTCGGAGTAGTTGACGGTGAGGGTGGATCCGGTCTCGGATTTGATGGTGCGGACGCGCCACTTGATGTAGCGCAGGGTGTCAGGGGTGCTGCCCTCGACGTGGTTGGAGAGCTGGATGCCGCCGAAGGTGATCGGCGGCATGGCGGCCGTGGTGGTGTTGGCCTTGCCGGTGTTCTGGATGGACTTCAGCCACAGGCTCGCCGAGGAGGCGTCACCGGTGTCAGGGAAGCTCTGGTCCAGGTGCCAGGTGTCGACGTTCCGCTGGGTGGTGCCGGTGCCGGTCCACACGGAGGTGGTGATGTCGGTGAGGCGCTTGCGGGTGAAGAATGCCGGGCCGATCTGGGTGGTGCACTTGGTGCTCGCCGCGCAGATCATGTCGAAGGGCACGTCGGGCCAGTTGGCCTTGGTGTCCTTGGTCAGGCTGGAGCAGCCGCCCGAGGTGACGCAGCGCTCGGCGTAGTCGAAGCTGACCTGCTGGGCGGCGGGCTTGCTGTAGATCAGGTCGCTGCGCAGGCCGTAGTCGATGCGGTTGAGGTAGCCGCCCCGGGTGTAGGCGGTGCCGTTGACGGCGGTGTCGGCGTTCTTGGAGTAGTAGTTCGTCTCCGGGGTGTACCAGTACGTGGAGGCGTTGCCGTGGGTGTCCACGACGTAGTCCAGATTCCAGCGCCACGCCTGGTTGCAGAAGGAGTCGGCGAAGCCGGTGGACTTGTAGCAGGGCTCCCCGGAGTCGTCGCCGAAGACCGGCACGGTCCATACGGAGTTGGTGACCGGGTCGTCGGCGGCGGTGCCGTTGTCGCTCCAGCCGGGCATCCGGTGCTTGCCGAAGAAGTACTGGTTGCCGGAGGCGTCCGTGACCTTCCAGTACTCGGTGTTGTCGTCGCCGTTGCCGGTGGCTCCGGTGAGGTGCTCGACGCGGGTGCCGTCCTCGTTCTTCAGCTTCCACGAGCCGCCGGATGCCTGGGAGAGGGCTGCGGTGTCGCAGGCGGCCTTGTCGGCGCAGGTGTTGACCAATTCCACGGCCTTGCCGTTGAGGACAAGGGTGGCGTTGGCGTATTTCCAGCACAGGTCGCCTTTGCCGGACTGGCCGTCGTCCCTGCAGGGGGCGTACTTGCGCTCGATGAAGGACTCGGTCATCGAGAAGCCTTCGCCGATCACCGAGGTCTGGTTGTTCTCCCCGGCCGTGCGGCCGTCCACCGAGGCGGAGTTGTACGAGATCGACAGGCTGGGGGCCGGGCCGGCCGTTGCCGGAGGAACCCGCAGCGGGTAGTTCCAGGTGAAGTCACCCGTGCTGCCGCCGGCCTCCCAGGTCGCGGTCGGGGACAGCGGGGTGGAGGCGTAATCGCCCCCGCCGCCGGAGCTGTCGGCAGCCGCTGCCAGGAGCATCGGGGTGCCGGCTTTCAGCGTGCTGGCGGGGAGGGTGCCGGTCAGAGTCTGGGACTTGGTGTCGTTGTCCGCGCCCGTCACCGGGGTCTGGGTGCGGCACGCCTTCTTCTGCGGGGTGGTCAGCGCACACGACGGAAGAGTCACGAGGTGCAGCCGAGGGCCGAAGTTGCCGCCGTATACATCGTTGAAGGAGGAGTAGCCCAGGGAGACCCGGAGCTTGTCGCTGTCGCCGGGGAAGCCCTCGGATGCGGCTCCGGCCGGGTCCACGGTGAGCAGGACGCCGTTGACGCCCGCCTTCTTCGCGGCCGACTCGGACTGGACGCTGAGCGCCACCTTTTCCGCCGGACCGGTTGCCTTCGCATTCTTCCTGGTCTTCGCCGACTTGGCTGCCGAGGCGGCGGGCTCCTGAGCCAGCGTCATGCCGAGGCCGCCGACGGTGACAGCGGCCTTGCCGGTCGCCGCGACCGCGGCGGTGGCCTTCCCGGGCTTCGGCCAGGCGGCCTTCGTCAGCCGCTCACGGGTCTCGCGGGCCGCCGACGCAGCTTTGTCCTTCGGTGCTTTGGACGTGCCGGGCTTGAGCACGCCGACCTTGTCGGTCTTCGTCTCAGGCCGGTGCTCCAGCGGCTTACGGACACTCTGGGACTGAGCCTGCGCGGCAAAGTCGAAGCCCGCGGGAGCCACGACTTGCGGCAGCAGAGCGAGAGAGGTGACGAGTGCGCCACGGCCCAGCCAGCGGCGTATGAGCGCCCCTGGCAAGCGTGTGCGGAAGGGTGTTGAAGACACGGTGATGTCCCGTTTTCGAAGGGAAATGGTCAGGGAGCGCTCGCGCGCCGACGCCCAAGACGCCGGATCTCGATGGCGTGTCCGCGCAGGCATGCGCAGCGTTGGGCGTGGAACGCAAAAGAATGAGGGGACGAGCGCGGGGTGGGACAGGGCGGGCAACTGGCCCGCCCTGTCCCGTTCCGCTTCTAGTGCTGCTCGGTGTTGCGCCGGTTGGCGATGGTGTCGGTGGAGGTGGCTCCGGCCCAGACGCGAACGCTGTCGATGCTTCCGGGGAAGTAGCGCGCGGCGGCGCCATTGATCTTCGCCCGGCCGATCTCGAACGCGCCGCCGCCCTGCCAGGGGGCGGAGTACGGCACGCCGTCCTCGTCGCCCATCAGGGCGCTGTCGACGTAGAGCTTGAGCGCGCCGAGCTTGGAGGTGTCATCGGCGTCGGCTGCCGACTGGGCGTCGTAGACGACCGTCAGCATGACCGGGACGCCTAGCTGCGTTGTGGTGAAAGCGGTGGACTCGTTCTTGGCCCAGGCCGCTCCGGTGCCGTCCTTGTCGGGGCGGCCGAACGTCCACCGTCCCTGGGTGCTGCCGGCCGGCTGCTCGTACCAGACGCCCCAGGCGGACTGGCTCGTGCCCGACTGGCCGAACACCTGCACCGTGTACGACTTGCTGGTGTCGGCGAGCTTGGCGGGGTCCAGGGTCACCCAGGCAGTCGCGGTGAACGAACCGGCGTCGTCCACGACCGGTCCGGTGGCGGTGGCGTACGCGCTGGTGCCGTTCAGGGTCATCGCCTGCGTGGTCGTCACCTCCTCGCCGATGTCCGGGTCTCCGGTGGTGAACTGGGTGAGCGCTGCGCCGTTGAGGGTGAGGTTCCGGCCGAAGCCGCTGGTGTCCTTGACCGTGGTGCCGGTCGCGTTGGCCATGTCCGTGGCGTCCCACTTGGCGACGAGTGCCGGGACCGGGTCACCGGCTGTGCCATCGCTGAGATCCTCGTCCTCCAGCCAGGCGTCGTGGGCGAGTTCGGTGTCCGCCAGAGCGCGGGACCAGACCTTGACCTCGTCAATGGTGCCGGCGAAGTTCTCCTTGCCGGTCCCTGAGGCCACCAGCCGGCCGACCTGAAGTCCGCCGGACGCCTTCCAGGGGGTCACGGGGAACGGTGTCGGCTCGCCCTGCGGGACGCCGTTGATGTAGAGCTGGATCGTCTGCGCCGCTGCGTCGTAGACACCGGCGAGATGAGTCCAGGCGTTCAGGACCGGCGGTTTGCCGCCTATCGAACGGGTGAGCACCGGAGTGGCGACGTCGGTCTGGTGTCGGTTGAAGACCCAGGCGTTGTAGGCCGTGGAATAGTACAGCTGGAAGCCGGAGGCGTTCGTGCCCGCCTGGGTCAGGACGGTGTAGTTGACGTCCTTCTTCGTCAGACGGGCCCAGGCCGAGACAGTGAAGGACTTGGTGGTGTCCAGCACCGCACCGGAGGTGGAGAGGTAGGCGGTTGTGCCGTTCAGCTTCGCCGCGCCGGAGCCGCTGCGCGCCAGGGTGTCCCAGGTGGTCCCCGAGGAGGTCAGGGGATGCTGGGTCGCGGTGGTGGAGTCGGTGAGGCCGTTGTCCAAGTGCCAGATCCCGGAGGGCTGTTCGGCGCCCTTCACCAGGAAGCTGTAATAGGCAGTGAGCGAGCTGTGGCTTGCCGCGTCGAAGCCCCAGACTTGGATGGTGTTCTCACCGGCCTGGTTCGGCGTGATCGTCTGAGTGGTGGCTGTGCCCTTGGCGACGGGGATCGGAGCAGAGACCGCGCCGCTGTTCAGCTTCCACTTGTAACTGACGACGTCCGACTGGATGCCGGCTGTGGTGGGGTTGGTGTCCGCAGGAGTGAAAGTGAACTTGCCCGGTGTGCCCACCCCGCCCGCGGCGGGATCGGTCTCGGCCGACGAGTAGGTGCCGTCCGCGCTGGTCACCACCGGAGGCGGCGGTGAATCGGTGTCGACCCGGAAATAGCACCAGGACGACCAAGCGGAGTCCAGGACACCCGTGACGCCCCGGTCCGTCTTGTAGTACGCCTGCGTCTTGACCCGCATCCGGTAGTCCGTCTGCGCTGTCAGCGCGCTGGAGGATGCGTCGCGGGTGGCGTTGTCGGCAACCCAGGCGCCGTCCGGCGAGGCCGCGTACCACGCACGGCTAGAGCCGTCAGCCTTCCACACCTCGAACAAGGCCCGCAGCTGGGAGTTGGAGCCGTCCGCCGACTGCACCGTCGCCAGCATCTTCGGCTTGGTGACACTGGTGGCGAAGGGCAGCGAAGAGGCGTTGCAGGCACGCCCGGTGGTGCCCTGCTGGACGCCGTAGGAGGTCGGCTTGCCCGGGTAGGACACGTAGGTCACCGACAGCTTCGCGTCGTTGCGGAACCGCGCCCACGCGCCGGCGTCCGACTCGTCGTGCGCGGTCAGCGAGAAGGTGATCTGCGGATCCTTGTCGGTGGCGGCGGAGGCCAGTGTGGTCGTCAGGTTCTCGTTGGACTCCCCGGCCACGTTGTCGCTGAAGCGCACCCAGTTCGCCGGCTGCGACGGACTGCACAGACTGCCCCGACCGTAGGCCACGTTCTGGTCGCCCATCAGGTCGTCCGCCGTGGGGCGGGTCGACCACGTGGTGCTGGAGGAGATGGTCTTGGTGACATGGCTCAGGTCGTACCAGTGCGGGTCACAGCTGAACGTCCAGAGCTGGTAGACCTCCATCGTCGCGTCCAGGACCTTCTTGCCGTGGATCGACGAGAGCGGGTACTCGAAGTACATGCGCTGGGTGTAGGGGGTGTTGGAGCAGAGGTAGCCGGCGTAGTTGGAGCAGCGGCCCACGCCCTTGTCCCCGTCGAACTCCCAGTACTTGGTGCCGTTGGAGGCCAGGGCCGTCCAGTCCCCTAGCGCGATGCCCTTGGTCGGCGGGTCGATGTAGAGCGGGAAGACGGTGTCCTTGCCATGGAGCAGCGCCGGATCGGGCGTGATCTCCAGGGTGGAACCGGCGACCTTGAGCGGGAGTTCGGCCGACGTGTCACCGCTGCCGGGTCCCTCCGAAGGGGCCGGCTCGCCGCCGGCAGCGGGCAGCGGGCTGCTGTCCGTCGGCTCCGGGTCCGGGGTTTCGGCTTCTGCCGAAGACGCCACACGGGAGAGCTGAGTGGTGACGTTGGCGGCCGGGGTGTCACCGGCCGAGTCCCACATCCGCCCCGCCGGGCTCTCGAAGACCGGGGTGCCATCGTTGTCACGCGCGACGAATCCGCCGTCCGCCGTCGACGCGATGTCCAGGCCGCTGCCCGACACCGTCATCCTGATCGTCGCGAGCGCCGGGTTCTTTGCCGCCTCCGCGGTCTTGACCACGAGCACCGAGGTGTAGCCGGAGTCCAGCGCGGTCAACTTCAGGTCCACGTCCGGGAGGACGCCGGCGTAGGTGGCGGTGGCACCGTCGAGCCGGGGCTCGGGGAGTTCGGTGGGCCAGCCGAGCCGCAGCGCGCGCCCCTCGTCCTTCAGCGTGACCAGCCCGTCGCCGCTGCCGCCGCCCGAGAAGGTGAGACCGGCCGTGGTGTTCTCCGCCCGCGCAGAGCCGTCGGCTTCGCGTACGAGGCTGGTGTCGATGGGGTCCCAGGTGCCGTCGTCCTTGCGGGCGCGAACGGGGGCCGCGTTCATCTCCTGGGTGAAAGTGCCGTCCGGGTTGGCGAACACCTGGGACGACTCGGTGGTCGCCGCGTCCACGGTCACCCGGTCGCCGGTCTTGGCAGCGAGGGAACTCGCCTGCGACTCCGGAGTCCGGTCAGCCGTTGCCGAGGCCGCCGTGTCATCGGCGAGCGCCGGAGTCGCCCCCGCTACCGGAACCGCACATGCCAGGAGCACGACGGCTATCGCCCCATTCCGCACCGCCTGACGCCAGCCATGGCGCTGTTGTTGTGAAAGCACACCCCACCCGTTTTCTTAACCTTTTCTTACAAATAGCTGTGAGGATCATGTGTTGACCGATCATCAAGGTCAAGAGTGTCGGGTATCACGTTGACCTGGCTCCATCTCGCCGATAGAGAGCCCTGGTTGGACTGGTAGTCGTTGATGAGGAAACTGCCGATCAGAAGGCTGGCGACCACGGCTCACTGCGTACCCGTACCGCCTTCCCCCTCAACTGGTCGCACATCGGGCGGAGATCGGATGCCTCTCGGCAAGCGGTCCAGTGAAGGGCGAAAATTCCGAGGCGTCCCGCACACCGGGCTGGCTGGGGGTTCGACCTGCTCAGGCAAGCGGATGCTGTTGGTGATCTTCGCTCGGTGGGGTGAAACTCGTCGTCGTTGTCCCTGTTGATCTCGTTGTGGTGGTCCGCTGAGGGGAGCGGGGCGGATCGTGCGGTCGGAGGAGTGACCGCGATGGCAATGGGTTCGGGTACGGGTCGAGGGATTCCGCCGTTGACGTTGCGGATAGCGTGGGCGAGCAACCCGCGGGGCACCACGGCGATGTGGATGCGGGACCGGCTGGACCAGTTGTTCACGGGCGGCGACTTCGCCGAGTGGTATCCGGCGGACGGTCGGCGGGGCCTGTCGCCGGCCCGGCTGGCCATGGTGTCGGTCCTGCAGTACGCGGAGAACGGTGCGATGCAGGCTGGACTGGAATTTGTGCGTGCCGAGAATCACGTCCGTGCAGCTCAAGCGGCGTGTTCGTACTCGTGGATCACTCCACCGAGGCGGTCGTGTCGATGTATGTCGAGGCGCGCGATCTCCCTGGGGTCGGTGATGGTTTCGGGGAGTGCGCGCAGCGGCGCGGCTGCCTGCAGGGAGGGGTGCGGTGCTCGTTGTAGAACCGCTCGTACTCGCTCAGGGCATGGCGCAGGTGGTGAGCGTTCCAGATGAGGGTGCGGTCGAGGAGCTCGCGGCGGAGGCTGAGCACCCATCTCTCCATAATCGAGTTCATCCTTGGCATGCGGACGCCGGTGAACACGCTCTGGATGCCGACGTCGGCGAGGATCTCGTGGATCAGGGCAGGGTACTTCGCGTCGCGGTCGCGGATCAGGTAGGCGGCGTGCGCGCCCACGTCCTCAAGGTCCATGACGAGGTTCTTGACCGCCTGGGTCACCCAGCCCGCGGTGGGGTGCGCGGTGGTGCCCAGGACCCGGATGCGGCGGGTTGCGTGCTCGATGACGGCCAGGATGTACTGCCGCTGCCCGGTCAGGGTGATGGTTTCGATGAAGTCCATGGCCAGCAGGGCATCGGCCTGGGAGCGCAGGAAGCCGGCCCAGGTGGTGGCGGTCCGTTCCGGCGCCGGGTCGACGCCTTCGGCTTTGAGGATCTCCCAGACGGTGGACGGGGCGACCGTGATGCCGAGCACGGCCAGTTCCCCGTGGATACGGCGGTAGCCCCAGCCGCTGTTCTCGCGGGCCAGGCGCAGGACCAGCGCCCGGATCGAGCGGACGGTGCGCGATCGTCCGGGCCGCTTGGGGCGCCAGATGCGGGCGTGCCGCCGCTTCACCAAGTAGTGGTGCCACCGCAGCACCGTGTCCGGACGTACCAGAAGCCGGAGACGACGCAGCTCCCTCCTGGCACGGCAGCGGTGCCAGGAGCGCGGCGAGGAAGGCCCGATCCTCGGGGGCAAACTTCACCCTTTTCGGGCCGAGTTGGCGCTCAAGGACCGTGATCTGGTGGCGTAGGGCCAGGATCTCGGCGTCCTTGGCGCGGTCGCTCATCGGGAGCAGCCAGAGCGCAGCGAAGGCATTCGACACGGTCAGATAGGCGAGGCGCAGGAGCACGAGTGGCCATCATGCCGTGGCAACTGGCAGCGGCCGCAAGCGGGATGACCTGCGCGGACGAGATTCTCGGCACGCACAGAGCTCGGAGGGGCCTCCCCCGCCGTACCCGCTGCCGTAGGCGCGTCCGTTCTCCTCCGGCAGGATCGACAGCAGGCCGTCGCGCGTGCGGATCCAGAACATGCCGCTCTGGCGGTCGATGATCAGGCGGTGGAACTCGTCATCCGGCCGCAGATCGAGCAGGGCGTACGCCGGCGCATGGCAGCAGGGCCTGTTGATAGCTCAACGAGGTCTCCGCGCAGCGCATCGGGCCGCAGGGTGTGGGGGCCGATCCGCTGCGCGATCTTTCCCCTTGCCTGGTCCCTGGGGACGCCGCGTTAGGGGAGACGGCACGAGCCCGGGGCACCGCAGTAGCTCGGCAGCCGGACCGGAGACCTCTGCGGCGGGGAAACGGTCGGAGAACTCGGAGAACACCGTGGCTGCAGCGTCGTGTGCCGGCGCTCGTAGAACTGCCACCGGGGGCACGGTACGGCTCTCATGATTGGGGATACCCACCCGATCGCCGACGACCGCCGTGCAGCAACGGACCTGTTAAGGCCCAGGCATTCCAGCCGGGCCGCCCACACCCATTGACGGACGCTCCTACCGCAGCGAGTCGCGACAGGCTCACAGATCAGGGTGGCCATGGGGAGGATCACAGGCCAGTTGCCGAATGCAACGGCGACAACGCTCCCGACATAGAGCCGTCAAACCGTGACAGAAATGTGAGACATAAGCCCCAAAGAGGGCAACAAAGACCCTCCGACCTGGGCATTTGAGTTGATCACTAGAATCCGGCCACATCATAACGTCATGTACGTCCTGTACATTTCTTACAGATGCCGAAGGAGGGGTACCCATGACCCGACCGTCCGCCCGCCACGTCCTGCCCGAGTTCACCGAGCGCACCAGCGCCGGACACCGGACCCTCGATCCGTACTCGAAGCTGCTGGAGGAGCGGATCGTCTTCCTCGGGACGCCGATCGACGACATCTCGGCAAACGATGTGATGGCCCAGTTCATGCACCTCGAGTACCAGGCACCGGACCGGGACATCTCGCTGTACATCAACTCGCCCGGCGGCTCGTTCACCGCGATGTCGGCGATCTACGACACGCTCCAGTACGTCAGTTGCGACGTGGAGACGGTCTGCCTGGGCCGGGCCGGCTCGTCCGCGGCGGTGCTGCTGGCGGCGGGCACCCCGGGCAAGCGGTCGGCGCTGCCGGGGGCCCGTGTGATGATCCATCAGCCCTCGTTCACCGAGCCGATCCAGGGGCAGGCGAGTGATCTCGCCATCCAGGCCGAGGAGTTGGCCCGCACCCGGTCCCAACTGGAGGAGCTGCTCGCCCTGCACACGGGCCGAACGGTGGAGCAGGTGAGCGCCGACATCGAGCGGGACCGGATCATGGATGCCCAACAGGCCCTGGAATACGGCCTGGTGGACCGAATCGTGGCCACCCGCAAGACCTCGGTCACCGAGCCGGGCGGGGAGTGAGCCGCCGATGCTGCCGCCGGAACTGCCGCCGCTGCCCGCACTGACGCGCGCCGAGGGCGAGTTGATCGACCGTTACCTGGACGTGGCCGACCTGCTGGGCCGTATCAACCCGGCGCACCACGGGGACACGTACCGCGGACTGAGGGCCGCTCAGGCGCTGGTGGCCAAGGCGACCGAACTGCGGGACGCGCTGGCGCTGATGCACCAGCGGGGCGAGACCGAGCTGCACGCCCCCACGCTCGCGCGGGCACTGCGCGTGCTGGACGGGGAGCGCCGCACGGCTCGCGTCACCCTCCCCGCATCCTCCGACAGTTGAGGGACGCACTGCCGTCCGGAGCGGGGGCGAAACGGGCCGAACGGCGTACCCCCGATCGACGTAGTCGCCGCTCCGTCGGTACGGCCGTCCGGGTCACGCAACACGCGTGACCCGAGGGCCGGATGAGGTGTTCCGGTGCTGGTCCGAGCGTCACACCCACCTCGGCACGCCCTCGAACACCGATGCGTTCAGCCGAACGGGTGAGTGGTGAGTAACCCCACAAATCCCCGATTCCGTTGGGCTTTTCGGACATTCATAGGTGAAGATCCCTGTCTGACGACAAGACCCCGCCGCAGCGGCGGGGCGATCCGGGCGGACGCCGAGTCCTGCCGCCGCCCGGATGACAGGTCGACAGGATTGCATCGGCAGGAGTGGAGGACCCAAGCACGACGGGTCGCCGGGACGGTCACGCCATGACCGGGTCCAGCAGCCCTTGGGGTGAAGCCGCGTCAGCGGCCGGGCAACTTCGCCAGCCCGAATCCGACAGGTCATCCTTCACAGGCGGCTGACGAAGGGTTGCGCATGACTGCGCTCAATCGTGTCCCGTCGCTGATGGTCCGGGCCGGTACGGCCTCGGCCTTCGCCATCGCCGCCGTGGGCGGCTCCGTCGTGATACCGGGCGTCGCATCCGACGCCGCGGCCGCGACACCCGCGACGAAGGCACTCCAGGTCGCGGCGTCCAAGAAGGGCGCCCCGTACAGGTACGGGGCCACCGGACCGGGCCGCTTCGACTGCTCCGGGCTCACGCTGTACTCGTACAAGAAGGCGGGCAAGAAACTGCCCCGTACGGCGGCCCAGCAGTACAACAAGACCCACCACATCTCGGCCAAGAGCCGCAAGGCCGGGGATCTCGTGTTCTTCCACTCGGGCTCCAGCGTCTACCACGTCGGCATCTATGCCGGGAAGGGAAAGATCTGGCACGCCCCGAAGACCGGGGACGTGGTGCGGTTGCAGAAGATCTGGACCAAGAGCGTCTGGTACGGCCGGGTCAGCTAGGCCTGTCCGAATCTCCCGAGGGGGTGGCGGCCAACTGACGGGCCGCCACCCCCTCGGGTGTCCGCGGACGTCCGGAACAGGGACGTCCGGAACAGGGACGTGCGGACCACATCGCTACGGCTACGGCTCCTGCTGGCCCCCCGCGGTCACCGGCCGGGCCGGTACCGTCCAGGGCACCTCGACTGAGACCGTCTTGCCGCCCTCCAGGGTGGGCCGGACCTTGAGTTTGCCGCCGCACTCCGCGGTCAGCCAGCGGATGATCACCATGCCCCGGCCGTTGTCCTGCTGGACGGCGGCCGGCAGGCGTTTCGGGAAGCGGGGATGGCTGTCGGTGACCCCGATGCGCAGGTGTTCGTCACGCTCCAGCTCGATGTCCACCGTGAAGGTGGGTGACTGACCGAAGGTGTGCTGTACGGCGTTGGTGGCGAGTTCGGAGACGATCAGGCGGATGGTGTCGGCGACCTCCGTGTCCGCCGCGAGTCCCCATTCCACCAGGGTTGTGACCACATAGGTGCGGGCGGCGGAGACCGAGGCGGGATCGCTCGGCAGAGTGACGGATGCTTCCAGATGGTCTGCCATGGCGCGGTCGTCCCTTTCCCGCGGGACCGGTGTCCGACACGGAGCGGATGGTTCGAGTACGGTCCCGGACTGGTGCTTCTTCGCCAGACTGCCATTACCGCGTCGGTAACGGTGGCGATCCACCAAGATATGCATATATCTGTCGCTCGAAGCGGTGAACTCTGCGACCCCAGACCGTATTTGGGCGGCTCGGAAGGAGTAAGGAGAAACCCATGCAGTACGGTCCCGCGGTGCGCCGCCGGAAACTGGGCGCCGAACTCCGCACGTTGCGTGCGGAGGCGGGGCTCACCAGCGGTGAGGCGGCCCGGCTGGTCGGCTGGCACCAGTCGAAGGTGAGCCGCATCGAGACGGGCGCGAGTGGCGTGAAACCGCCCGACGTCCGGTTACTCCTGGACGCCTACCAGGTCGGCGACCCACAACTTCGGGACATGCTGCTCGTGTTGGCCGGCTCCGACGACGGCGGCGGCCGGCACCACTGGTGGCACGCCTATCGCGGTGTACTGCCGCCCGCCTACCGGGACTTCATCAGCCTGGAGTCACAGGCCAGCACGATCCGCACCCTGGAGACCTCGGTGGTCCCCGGCCTGTTGCAGACACCCGAGTACGCCCGGGCGGTGACCCGCGCCGCGGTGGGCGGCCTCGACAACGACGGCCCCGACCGGCTCGACGCGCTGGTGCAGGTGCGGCTGGCCCGGCAGGACGTGCTGCGCGCGGATCCGCCGCTGGCCCTGAGCGTGGTCCTCGACGAGGCGGTGGTAAGGCGCGAGGTCGGCGGGCCGGGGGTGATGGCGCGTCAACTGGACCGGCTCGTGGAAGCGGCCCATCTGCCTCAAGTAAGGCTTCAGGTACTGCCGTTCGCCGCAGGAGCACACATCGGCATCACCGGGCCTTTCGTTATCTTCTCCTTTCCGAGCACTTCTGATCTGGACGTGGTTGTTCTAGACCATTTGACGAGTAGCCTCTACCTCGAACGGAAAGAAGACCTAGAGGCCTACAGCGAGGCCTTCAGCACCCTTCAGTACCACGCCCTTTCGCCCGAGGATTCGTTGGATTACATCGCCGGGATAGGTGACGGCGCGTAAGGAGGCACCATGTCTGCACTGCCTCGGAACGTACCTTCCAGTACTGATCTGTCCGGTGTGCGGTGGCTGCGCAGCAGCTACAGCACGGGAGCGAACAACTGCGTCGAGGCGGCTCGTCCGCGCTCCGGCCCCCGCGTGGGGCTGCTCGCCGTACGCGACTCGAAGGACCCGCAAGGACCCGCCCTGCTCTTCTCCCCCGAGAGCTGGACGGGCTTCCTCAGCGCGTTCCACTGATCGGTTCCCCCGTCAGCGGCACACGACCGTGTCACGCCGACTCATGGTCGCGTCTCGCCGATCACACGTACAGCGCGTTCGATCTCGGCCCCGGAGAGGTCCGCTCGGGCGGTCAGCCTGAGCCGTGAGATGCCGTCGGGCACGGAAGGAGGACGGAAGCAGCCCACGGCCAGCCCTGCCGTACGGCAGTCGGCCGCCCATTGCACGGCCGCCTCCGGGGACGGCGCACGCACCGACACCACGGCGGCGTCCGGACGTACCGCTTCCAGACCCGCGGCGGTGAACCGCGCGTGCAGGTCACCCGCCACGGCGCGGGCCCGTGCGGCCCGCTCGGGCTCGCGCCGCAGCAGGGTGAGCGCCGCCAGGGCCGCGCCTGCCGCCGCGGGTGCCAGCCCCGTGTCGAAGATGAACGTCCGCGCCGCGTTGACCAGATGGTCGATCACCCGGGCCGGCCCGAGCACGGCACCGCCCTGACTCCCCAGCGACTTCGACAGAGTCACCGTCACGACGACGTCCTCGGCCCCCGCGAGCCCCGCCGCGTACGGCGCCCCGCGCCCGCCCTCGCCCAGCACCCCGAGCCCGTGCGCGTCGTCGAGCAGCAGCCCCGCCCCGAACTCCCGGCACGCCCCGGCGAGCGCGGCGACCGGAGCCGCGTCCCCGTCCACGGAGAACACCGAGTCGGACACGACCACGGCCTGCCCGTCGTGCGTCCGCAGCGCCTTGCGCACGCCGTCCGGATCCGCGTGCCCTACGACCTGGGTGGCGCCCCGGGCCAGCCGGCAGCCGTCGATGAGCGAGGCGTGGTTGCCGGCGTCGGAGACGATCAGTGAGCCGTGCGGCGCGAGCGTGGTGACCGCGGCGAGGTTGGCCGCGTAGCCGGAGGAGAAGACGAGGGCCGCCTCGAACCCGGTGAACTCGGCCAGCTCGCGCTCCAGTTGGGCGTGCAGCTCGGTCGTACCGGTGACGAGCCGCGAGCCGGTGGACCCGCCGCCCCAGGTCCGCGCCGCCGCCGCGGCCCCCTCGACGACCTCGGGATGGTGGGCGAGCCCCAGGTAGTCGTTGCTCGCCAGATCGAGGAGCGGCGAGTCGGCGGGACGCGGTCGCAGGGTCCGTACCAGCCCGGCGCGGCGGCGCTGCTCCGCCTGCTCGTCGATCCAGCCGAACGCCATGGTTCCTCCGGGGCTTTTGTAGGCAGTGCACAGACACTAATCGGACGACCGGCCGCCCATGGTGTGGTGATACCCACACCGCCAGCCCCATGTCTTGTGCATTCTCTCCTTGGCCGCGGGCGGTCCCGTAGGACAGGATCGGGCCTCATGGACCTGCTGAACACGCTCGTGGACAAGGGGCTTCGGCGCGAGCTGCCGACCCGCGCGGAAGCACTCGCCGTCCTCGCCACCTCGGACGACGACCTGCTGGATGTCGTGGCCGCGGCCGGAAAGGTGCGCCGGCACTGGTTCGGCCGACGGGTGAAGCTCAACTATCTCGTCAACCTGAAGTCCGGCCTGTGCCCCGAGGACTGCTCGTACTGCTCGCAGCGGCTCGGCTCCAAGGCCGAGATCCTGAAGTACACGTGGCTGAAACCCGACGCTGCCTCCAAGGCGGCGGCGGCCGGAGTGGCGGGAGGCGCCAAGCGCGTCTGCCTGGTCGCCTCCGGCCGGGGTCCGACCGACCGGGACGTGGACCGGGTCGCGGGCACCATCAAGGCGATCAAGGACCAGAACGAGGGCGTCGAGGTGTGCGCCTGCCTCGGCCTGCTCTCCGACGGCCAGGCCGACCGGCTGCGCGAGGCCGGCGCGGACGCCTACAACCACAACCTCAACACGTCCGAGTCGACGTACGGCGACATCACCACCACCCACACGTACGCCGACCGCGTCGACACCGTGCAGAAGGCGCACGCGGCCGGCCTGTCCGCCTGCTCCGGCCTGATCGCCGGCATGGGCGAGAGCGACGAGGACCTGGTCGACGTCGTCTTCTCGCTCCGGGACCTCGACCCGGACTCGGTGCCGGTGAACTTCCTGATCCCGATGGAGGGCACCCCGCTCGCCGCCGAGTGGCACCTCACCCCGCAGCGGTGTCTGCGCATCCTCGCGATGGTGCGGTTCGTCTGCCCGGACGTCGAGGTGCGGATCGCGGGCGGCCGTGAGGTCCACCTGCGCACGATGCAGCCCCTCGCCCTGAACCTCGCCAACTCGATCTTCCTCGGCGACTACCTGACGTCCGAGGGCCAGGCCGGCCAGGCCGACCTGGAGATGATCGCGGACGCCGGCTTCGAGGTGGAGGGCGCGGGCGAGGTGACGCTGCCGCAGCACCGGGCGGCGGCGGGCGGCTGCGGATCCCACGCGGAAGCCGATGCGGGCTGCGGATCGCACGAGGGCGCCGGGTGCGGGTCCCACGAGGGCGCCGGCGTCTGTGGCTCGGCCGCCGCGCCGCAGGTCGACGAGGTGCGTCGGGACCTGGTCTCCGTACGCCGCCGAGGTGCCGGAACGGATCTCGCGCCCAATGCCTGACCCGACCGGCCGCCTGCCCGTCGCCGAGCTGCTGGAACTGGACCGGCGGCACGTCTGGCATCCGTACGGTCCGATGCCCGGCCGTGCCGACCCGCTCGTCGTGGAGTCGGCGAGCGGGGTACGGCTCCGACTGGCGGGGGGCGGGGGCGAGTTGGTCGACGGGATGTCGTCCTGGTGGTCGGCGATCCACGGCTACAACCACCCCGTGCTCAACGAGGCCGCGCACGAGCAGCTCGGCCGGATGAGCCATGTCATGTTCGGCGGGCTCACGCACGAGCCCGCCGTACGACTGGCGAAGCTCCTTGTCGACATGTCTCCGGACGGCCTGGAACACGTCTTCCTCGCCGATTCAGGCTCGGTGTCGGTCGAGGTAGCGGTGAAGATGTGCCTCCAGTACTGGCGCTCGCTCGGCCGCCCCGCGAAGCAGCGCCTGCTGACCTGGCGCGGCGGCTACCACGGCGACACCTGGCAGCCGATGTCGGTGTGCGACCCCGAGGGCGGGATGCACGAACTGTGGTCGGGAGTGCTCCCGCGCCAGGTGTTCGCAGACGCGCCTCCGGCCGCGAACGAGGAGTCGTACGCCACCCATCTGCGCGAGCTGATCGAACGGCACGCGCACGAGCTGGCCGCGGTGATCGTGGAGCCGGTCGTGCAGGGCGCGGGCGGGATGCGGTTCCACTCCCCCGCGTATCTGCGGGTGCTGCGCGAGGCGTGCGACGCGCATGACGTGCTGCTGGTGTTCGACGAGATCGCGACGGGTTTCGGTCGTACGGGGGCCATGTTCGCGGCGGAGCACGCGGCCGTCACCCCGGATGTGATGTGCGTGGGCAAGGCGCTGACCGGCGGCTACATGACGATGGCGGCGACGCTGTGCACGTCACGCGTGGCGGACGGCATCTCACGCGGCGAGGTGCCGGTCCTGGCCCACGGCCCGACCTTCATGGGCAACCCGCTGGCGGCTGCCGTGGCCTGCGCCTCGCTCGAACTCCTCCTGAACCAGGACTGGTTGGCGGAGGTCAAGCGCATCGAGGCGGGCCTGCGGGAGGGCCTGGCCCCGGCGTCACAGATCCCCGGCGTCCGGGACGTCCGCGTCCTGGGCGCCATCGGCGTGGTGCAGCTCGACCACGACGTGGACATGAAGGCCGCCACGGACGCGGCCGTACGCGAGGGCGTGTGGCTGCGGCCGTTCCGCGACCTCGTCTACACGATGCCGCCGTACGTCACGAACGACGCCGACCTGGCTCGGATCGCCCGCGCGGTGTGCGCGGCGGCGCGGGAGGGATGACATGCCGGTACTGGTGATCACGGGCACGGGCACGGAGGTCGGCAAGACGATCACCACGGCCGCCGTGGCCGCGGCGGCCCTCGCGGCCGGCCGCACGGTGGCCGTCCTGAAGCCCGCCCAGACGGGTCTACGGCCGGACGAGCGCGGTGACGCCGACGAGGTCGCGAGGCTCGCGGGCGCCGTGACGACGGCCGAACTCGCCCGTTACCCCGAGCCGTTGGCCCCCGGCACGGCGGCACGCAGGGCCGGCATGACTCCGGTCCGTCCGCACGAAGTGGCCGAAGCCGCTCAGAAGTTGGCCACCGAGCACGACCTGGTGCTGGTCGAGGGTGCGGGCGGGCTGCTCGTACGGTTCGACGAGGAGGGCGGCACGCTGGCGGACGCGGCGCGGCTGCTGAACGCCCCGGTCCTGGTGGTGGCGTCGGCGGGCCTGGGCACCCTGAACACGACGGAACTGACGGCCCGTGAACTCCGTTCCCAGAGCCTCGACTTGCTGGGCGTGGTGATCGGCAGTTGGCCCACCACCCCTGATCTGGCGTCCCGTTGCAATGTGGCCGACCTGCCGGAGGTGGCGGGGGCACCGCTGCTCGGGGCGTTGCCGGAGGGGGCGGGCACGCTTGCGCCTGCCGACTTCCGTGCGGCGGCGCCGAGTTGGGTGGCGCCGGGGCTTGACGGGGTGTGGGACGCGGAGGTGTTCCGGGGGCGGGAGGCACCGCCTTCCCGGAACGGCGGCGTGTCTTAGAGGCGTCCGCTTCGGCGGACTGTCGGCGCTCTGGCGGGCGGCGTGCCTCTTCGACAGGCGGGCGCGCCCCGCCTCCCCTCGCGTGCGGCGCGCTCTAAGACGCCTCCCCTTCCGCCAGCAGCCTCACCAGTTCGATCCGTGACCGGATGCCCAACCGGCTGAAGACGCCGCGCAGATGGTGGTCGATCGTGCGTGGGCTGAGGGCGAGGCGGACGGCGATCTCGCGGTTGGTGGCGCCGTCGGCGGCCATGCGGGCGACCATCAGTTGCTGGGCCGTCAGGCTGGCGGCAGGTGTGGGAAGGGCGGTCGCGGCCACGGGTGTGCCGAGGGCGCGGAGTTCGGCTCGGGCCTGGGCGGCGCAGTGCGGGGCGCCGAAGGACTCGAAGGCCTCCAGCGAGGTGTGCAGGCGGTCGCGGGCCTCGGTACGGCGGCGCAGCCGGCGCAGCGTACCGCCCAACAGCAGCTCGGTGCGGGCCCGTTCGAAGTCACGGGTGCCGCGTGCGTGCAGGTCGAGGGCGCTGCGGTAGTGCTCGACGGCTTCGGCGCCGGGTGCGAGCAGGGCCCGGCAACGGGCGCTCAGGGCAAGGTCGTCGGGGCTGCGGACCGCACGTGCCCAGCGGTCGTAGTCGGCGTGTGCGGCACGGGCGATGCGGGTGTCGCCGCTGCGGGCGGCGGCCTCGACGTAGTGCGGGGTGGCGAGGTGTCGTATCGCCCGGTGGCCGTGGCCCGGGCCGAACCCGGCGAGCGCGCGCAGCCGGGCCGCGGCGGCGGCGAAGCGGCCACTGCTGAGGTCGAGGTAGGCGAGCGCCCATTGGGCGAGGGCGGCCGGCAGTCCCAGGCCCCGGCCGAGGGCGAACGAGCGGGCGGCGGCGGCACGTTCGCGACAGACGTCGCCGTCTCCGGTGAGCGCCGCGAACATGGCGAGCGCGGCCTGCAGATGGCAGGCGCCGTTGTCCTGGCCGGTGGCGTGCGCCTGCCACAGGGCGTCCGCCGTGGCCGTCTCGGCGGCCCTCGCGTGCCCGGTCCAGAACTCGGCGTACGCCCGGAACTCCATCGCCTGCGACACGACCACGGTCGCACCACGCGCCCGGGCCGAGGCCGCCGCCCGCACGGTGGCGGTGGTGGCGCGGGTGTGGTCGCCGAGCATCAGCGCGGCGATCCCGGCGTGGATGAGGAGGGTGGGGTCACCGCCGGGGCCGCATCTCCCGGCGGCGGCCTTGAGCAGGTCCCGCGCGTCCTCGTACCGCCCCTCGAAGGCGGCGGCCAGTCCCCCGAGCGTCCCGTGCGGCACGATCCCGACCCGGAAGGCGACAGCCGCCGCCTCCCGGCAGCGTCTCAGGTCCCCGGTGTAGACGGCGGCCTCGGTGGCCCGGGCGAGAAGGTGAACCGCGTTGTCAGGGGCGGCAGTCCGGGGCACGGCGGCGGGCCGCGCTGCGACGGTCGTTCGGGGCGGGGCGGTAGTCCCGGACTCTGCGGCCGTCGCGGGGGCCGAGGTAGTCGCGGGGGCCGAGGTAGTCGCGGGCGCTGCGGGCGTCCCAGGCGTCGCGGACACCGCGGCCGTCCCGGCCGTCGCAGGCGTCCTGGGCATCCCGGGCACCGCGGCCGTCCCGGGCATCCCGGCCGTCGCGGACACCGCGGCCGTCCCCGGCGTCGCGGACACCGCCGCCGCCCCGGCCGTCGCAGGCATCCCGGCCGTCGCAGACGTCCCGGGCATCCCGGCCGTCCCGGGCACCGCGGCCGTCCCGGGCACCGCGGCCGTCCCGGGCATCGCAGACGCCGCAGCCGTCGCAGACTCCGCAGCCGAAGAGCCGACGGACTTCGCCGCGCCCTTAGGCGTCGCGTCCACGCAGGGGGTCTCCGGGGACGGTGCGTCCGCGCAGGCGGCCTCCGGTGACGGCGCGTCCGCGCGTGCCCCTGCCGCGGACAGCGCCGAACGTGGCGCCTGCGCAGACGCCACCTCCGTGCGTCCCGTCGCAGCCAAGGCCGCCTCTGTCACCCGTGTCGCCTCCGGCCCTCCCCCACGCCTCGCCCCGTCCGTCCCCGCCCGCACCACCGCCACCAGCAACGCGTCGAACGCCTCCGCCGCGTTTCCCGCCCGCAGCGCGAACACCCCGTTCAACGCGTCGCTGTCCGTCGCGGCGGCGAGTCTTCGGGCGCGGTCGCCCTCGCCGGACTGCCAGGCGTCGCCGGCGGCGCGGTTGAGGAGGCGGGACTGTTCGCGGGGGTCGCCGGCGAGCGCGGCGGCGCGTTCCACCAGGGCGCAGGCGAGGGCGTGTTCACCCGCGTCCCGGGCCTTCCGCGCCGCCGTACGGAGTTCCGCGGTGAGCCGCACGCTGGGGCCGAGCGCTCCCGCTCCCCGATGCCAGGACCGCCGCGGTGTCTCGCCCTCGGCACGCAACACCCGTGCCAGCAACCGGTGTACGTCACGCCGGTCCGCCGGTGACCCGGTCTCGTACGCGGCGATCCTCGTCCACGCGTCCCGGAAGACGACCCCGCCGGCCGTCGTATGGGCGACTCCGGCCGTCTCGGCGGCTTCCAGCGGCCGGGTGTCGAGCCGGGCCGCCGCGACCGCGCGCAGGAAGGCGTGGGTGGGGACGGGGTACTGGTCGGCCGCGGCGAGCAGCAGGAGCAGCCGTGTGTCGTCGGGCAGGGACCGGATCTCCCGGCGGTGCCGGCTCAGCAACTCCGGCGCCAGGGACGCCGGTTCGGTCGGGAGGGGGTCGAGGCCCGCGACCTGGCGTGGGGTCAGGCGCGGGAGAAGTTCGGCGGCGGCGCGTGGATCGCCGTACACAACGCGGAGCAGCCGGATGCGGACCCCTTCGGGGAGCCGGGGGTCGAGGGTTCGCCCTGTGTCGATGCGCGACGGTGGCGAAGTGCGGTCTAGAGAAGTGGGGTTCACCGGAGTCAGCACACAACTGACGTTACTGGCGAGTTAATTCACCCGTAAAGACCGGCGATTTCGCCGATGCGGCGCGCGTAGACCCCCGCTGACACTCCTGACAACCCCACCCGTATCAGGAGGCATCATGCAGCGCCACAAGCGTCGCATCGCCACGGCCCTGTCGGCCGTGACCACCTCGCTCCTTCTGTCACTCTCCCTGGCCTCGACGCCCGCTCATGCGGCGAGCCACGATCCCATCGTCTTCGTGCACGGCCTGAGCGGTTCGGCGAGCGGCTGGGACGACTGGGTCGCGGACTTCGAGGCCGACGGCTACTCCTCGTCCGAGCTGTTCGCGTGGTCGTACGACTGGACGCAGTCGAACGTGACGACCGCCTCGCAACTGGCGACCGAGGTCAAGAGCGTGCTCGCGCAGACCGGTGCGTCGAAGGTCGACATCGTCGGTCACTCCATGGGGACGCTCAGTTCCCGCTACTTCCTGAAGAACCTGAGCGGTACGTCGTACGTGGACCACTTCGTGTCCGTCGCCGGGGTCAACCACGGCACCTCCATCGCCTCGCTGTGCGGCTGGCTGTACACGTCCTGCAAGGAGATGCAGACCGGGAGTTCCTTCCTCACCGCGCTCAACTCCGGTGACGAGACGCCCGGCAGTGTGTCGTACGCGGCCTACTGGTCGGACTGCGACGAGGCGATCAACCCGGACACCTCGGCCGAGCTGAGCGGCGCGACCAACGTCGACGTCGGGTGCCTCTCGCACACCGACATGAACAACAACTACGGCGTCTACGAGCAGGTCCGGGACTTCATCTCCTGACCCGGCCGGGGGCAGCAGCGGGGGTGGTCAAGGCCGGCAAGGGGGACAATCACGGTAGGGACCGGTTTCGGCCCGGTCCGGCCCGGGAGGTCGCCATGCCGCTACGGTCCGCAGGCTCCGGCACTGTGCCGCGGGACGCCGTCCACCACCCGCTGTTCGCCCGTTACTACGCCCGTTTCAGCGTGAGCGCCGAGTCGCGGCTCGGTATCGCCGGGATGCGGGACCGGCTGCTCGGCGGGCTCTCCGGGCGGGTGATCGAGATCGGGGCCGGGAACGGCCTGAACTTCGCGCACTATCCGGGCGCCGTCTCGGAGGTCGTCGCGATCGAACCGGAGCGGACGCTACGGCAGTTGGCCGCGGAGGCCGCGCTCCGCTCCGAGGTGCCTGTCGACGTGGTGCCGGGCGCGGCGGAGAAGCTGCCCGTCAAAGGCGAGGCCTTCGACGCGGTCGTCCTCTCGCTGGTGCTGTGCAGCGTGCGCGACGTCCCGCGGGCGCTCGCGGAGGTACGGCGGGTGCTGCGGCCCGGCGGCGTCGTGCGGTTCTTCGAGCACGGCCGGGGCGGCGGACCGGCGATGGCGTTCACCCAGCGCGCCCTGGACCGCACGTTGTGGCCACCGCTGAACGGCGGCTGCCATCTGGCCCGCGACCCGGTCGCCGCGCTGCGCGACGCGGGGTTCGAACTCGGGCCGTACCGGCGGGTGTCGATCCCGGAGAAGGGCCCGACCCTGCCGACCTCCTACTGCGTCCTGGGGACGGCCTGGCGCCCGGTCACGGACGCGTGATCACAGGCTCCACTGGCGCAGCTCGTGCGCGATGTCGTCGACCGATGCCTCGCCGCTCTTCACCAACCGGGCCAGATCTCGGACCTGTTCGGGCGAGGTGACGACCTTCAGGCCGCTGGCGACGAGGTAGGCGTACGCGACGGCGGAGGCGAAGAGGGCGTTGGAGCGCTCCAACGCGGGGACGTGGATGAGGAGTTGGAGTAAGGCGGCGGCGCGGGCGTGCGGGCTGTCGTAGACCGGGACGTCGAATATGTCGGCCTGGTGGCGGGCGACGGCGGCGACGAGCGCGCCCCAGTCGGTGACCGCGGGGTCTCCGGGGGTCTTCTGTTCGGCGAGCATCAGCAGCCAGGCGAGGTCGATCCTGAGGTTGTTCAAGGGATCAGCGGCGACCTTCGCGGGAGTGCTCCCCGTCGGTGCCGAACTCGTCGGCGAAGACGGACTCGTACTGCTTCATGAAGTCGGCGGCGGCCTCGACGAACGTGTGGCCGACCTCGCCGGTGTCCTGTCTGACCAGCTCTTCTATGTAGCGGTTGACGCTCATCCCACGGGCCAGGGCACGCTCACGGGCCGCGCGGGCGGTGCCCTCGTCCACGCGCACGTTCAACTGGGTCTTCGCCATACCTAGACGCTAGCGCCGGACCGCTAGCATCGGCAAGGGCTCAGCCCGTGGGTGGAGAGTGCCCCTTACACCGGTATCGGGGGCCCGACCTGGGGTGGAGACCGCCTCGGCCGCACGGGGGATATCGGCTGTGCGGCGCGTCACACTAGGCTCGGCCCGGAGTACAGAGTCGGCACGTCCACAGTGAGGGAATCCCAGGGGGCTGTCTTGTCCACATCCGCTGCGGAGCACGCCCCGGGTCAGGCCCCGGCCGACCGGATCGCGGCCCGCGCCCAAGGTCTGACCAAGGCGTACGGCTCGGGCGAGACGACCGTGCTCGCCCTGGACTCGGTGGACGTGGACATCGCGCGCGGCCGTTTCACCGCGGTCATGGGCCCTTCGGGCTCGGGAAAGTCCACGCTGATGCACTGCCTGGCGGGACTCGACACCGTCTCGGCCGGGCAGGTGTGGCTCGGCGACACCGAGATCACGGGGCTGAAGGACCGCGAGCTGACCCGGCTGCGCCGGGACCGGATCGGGTTCATGTTCCAGTCGTTCAACCTCATCCCGACCCTGAACGCGGCCGAGAACATCACGCTGCCGATGGACATCGCCGGCCAGAAACCGGACCAGAAGTGGCTGGACCAGGTCATCGACGCGCTCGGGCTGCGGGACCGGCTGGGGCACCGGCCGTCCCAGCTCTCCGGAGGCCAGCAGCAGCGCGTGGCGTGCGCGCGGGCGCTCGCCTCCCGCCCCGAGCTGATCTTCGCCGACGAGCCGACCGGCAACCTCGACTCACGGGCGGGCCTCGAAGTCCTCGGCTTCCTGCGCGGCGCCGTCGACGATCTCGGCCAGACCGTGGTCATGGTCACCCACGACCCGGGCGCCGCCGCCCACTCCGACCTGGTGCTCTTCCTCGGGGACGGGCGGATCGTGGACGAGATGGAGCGGCCGACGGCGGAGGCCGTACTGGAACGGATGAAGCGGTTCGACCTCACCCGTAGCCCCTTCGACGGCCCCTCCTCGGACGGGACCGACGTATCCCTCGACAAGGACTGAACCCGTGCTCAAGGCGACCCTCCGGAGCTTCCTCGCGCACAAGGGACGGCTGCTGCTCTCGGCGCTGGCCGTCGTGCTGTCGGTGGCATTCGTGGCCGGCAGTCTGATCTTCTCCGACACGGTGACCCGCACCTTCGACCGGCTCTTCGCCTCCACGTCCGCCGATGTGACCGTCGAGCCGAAGCAGGACCTCAAGTCCTCGGTGCCCACCGGCGCGACCGAGACCGTGCCCGCCGCACTCGCCGGGCAGGTGGCGAAGGTGGCCGGGGTCGCCGCGACCCACGCCGACGTGTCCGTCGAGAACATCGTGGTCGTCGACAGCAGGAACAAGTCCGTCGGGCCGACCACGGGCGCCCCCACCATCGCCACCGACTGGTACCTCACCGACCGCAGCCCGGTGAAACTGACCTCGGGGCACGCCCCGCAGGGCGCCAGCGAGGCACTCCTGGACGCGGACACCGCCGACGACAAGCACGTGAAGATCGGCGACACGCTGACCGTGCAGGCACAGCCCGGCAGCTTCAAGGTCGAGATCGTCGGCATCGCCACCTTCACCACCACCAACCCCGGCGCCGCACTGGTCTTCCTTGACCCCGCCACCGCGAAGGACCAGTTGCTGGGCGCGCCCGACCGGGCCACGAGCATCTCGGTGGACGCGGCGAAGGGTGTCGACGACGCCGTACTCAAGCAGCGGGTGACCGCCGCGATCGGTTCCTCCGGTACGTACGACATCAGGACCGCCGACGAGCAGGCGAAGTCGGCCGCCGCCGACCTGGGCGGCTTCCTCGACGTGATCAAGTACGTGATGCTCGGCTTCGCCGGTATCGCGGTCCTCGTCGGTGTGTTCCTGATCGTCAACACGTTCTCGATGCTGATCGCCCAACGCACCCGCGAACTGGGCCTGTTGCGCGCCCTGGGCGCCGACCGGAAGCAGGTGCGGCGGTCGGTGCTCACCGAGGCGCTGCTGCTGGGTCTTGTCGGTTCGACTCTGGGGCTGGCGGCGGGGATCGGGCTCGCGGCCGGGCTGATCAAGCTGATGACCGCGTTCGGCATGAACCTCAAAACCACGGAGATGGTGGTTGGTTGGCCAACTCCCGTGGCGGCGTACGTGGTTGGGGTCGGGGTCACCTTCGTCGCCGCGTATCTGCCGGCCCGGCGGGCCGCGACCGTCTCCCCGATGGCGGCCCTCGCGGACGCCGAAGTCGCGGGCGTGGGACGGCCGTTGAAGGTGCGGGCGGTCGTGGGTTCGGTCGTCGGGGCGCTCGGTGTCGCCGCGCTGGCGGGCTGCGCCGCCGCGACGAGCACGGCCTCGTCCTCCTCCTTCCTGGGCCTCGGCATCGTCCTCACCCTGATCGCGACCGTGATCGCGGGCCCGCTGCTGGTCCGTCCGATGATCCGGGTGCTGGGCGGCGCCTTCCCGGCCCTGTTCGGCTCGGTCGGCCGGATGAGCCAGCGCAACGCGCTGCGCAACCCGCGCCGTACGGGCGCCACGGCGGCGGCCCTGATGGTGGGGCTCGCCCTGGTCGGCGGGATGTCGGTGGCGAGCGCGTCGATGTCCAAGTCCTTCGACCAGCAGATCGACAAGACCCTGGGCGCCGACTTCGTGATCCAGAACGGCAACTTCCTGCCGTTCTCCAAGGAGGTCACGGACCATGTGCGCGCCACCGAGGGCGTCGGTCTCGTCGTACGGGCCCGGTTCGCACCCCTCGCGGTCCAACTGCCGGACGGCAAGCGGGTGGAGACGACGGCCGCCGGTTACGACACCCCGCTGGACGCCGTCGCCCACATCAAGTACGCCCAGGGGAGCACGACTTCGGCACTCGCCGCCGGGCACCTCGCCATGGACGTCGACTTCGCGAAGAAGCACGGCGTACGGATCGGCAGCGTGCTCCCCGTCGAGTTCCCGGGCAAACGCACCACGCAGCTGACGGTGGGCGCGCTCAGCGACCAGGGCACCTCGGGCGGGTTCGGGACGCAGGGCGGGCTCTTCTTCGGGATCGCCACGGTCGAGAAGTACGTCCCGAACGGCCAGGACTCCTCGCTGTACGTGAACGCCGCCTCCGGCACCGGCGCCGACCAGCTCCGCAAGGCGCTGGACACGACGCTGAAGCCCTATCCGCAGGTGCAGGTCCGCGACCAGGCCGACTACAAGAAGCTGGTCCACGACCAGATCGCCGTACTGCTGTATCTCGTGTACGCGCTGCTCGGGCTGGCCATCGTCATCGCGGTGCTCGGCGTGGTCAACACCCTTGCCCTGTCGGTCGTCGAGCGCACCCGCGAGATCGGTCTGCTGCGCGCGATCGGGCTCGGCCGGCGCCAACTCCGGCGGATGATCCGGCTGGAGTCGGTGGTGATCGCGGTGTTCGGCGCGGTGCTGGGCCTCGGTCTCGGCCTGGTGTGGGGGGTCTGCGCACAGCAGGTCCTGGCGCTCCAGGGCATGAAGGCGCTCGCGGTGCCGTGGACCACGATCGTGGCGGTGGTGATCGGCTCGGCGGTGGTCGGCATCGTGGCGGCCCTGCTGCCCGCGTTGCGCGCGTCCCGTATGAACGTGCTGGCGGCTATCGCGCACGAGTGAGGAATCACGACGGTCGTTCTGAAGTCCCCTGCCGCCGAGGAGAGTTCATGCCGCGTCCGTTGCGCTTCGGGGCCAGTCCGCTCACGTCCGCGCCCGCCGCCGAGTGGCGCGCGAGATGCCGCCGGGTCGAGGAGCTCGGCTACGACGTGATCCTGGTCCCGGACCATCTGGGCATGGTCGCGCCGTTCCCGGCACTGGGCGCGGAGGCGACCGAGCGGCCGCGGGTGGGCACGTTCGTGCTCAACGCGGGCTTCTGGAAGCGGCAACGGCGACCGCGTGCTGCGGCTGACCGCCGAGCGCGCGGACATCGCGGCGTTCACGGGTGCGAGCCTGGTGCCGGGCGACAAGGAGGGCAAACTGGCGCCGGTCAACTCCACCGAGTTCGGCCAACGGGTCGCCTGCTACCGGGAGTTCGCGCCGGTCGTCGAAGAACTGCGCGGAAACCCGCTCGCCGGGCCCGACCGTCCTCTGCTTGGCTCGTGCCATGAGCGATCTTCATATCCGTAGCGCGGCCCTTTCCGACATCGACGCCGTGCTGGCGTTCTGGCGCGAGGCCGCGGAGGGCACGAGCATCAGCGACGACCGCGACGGCGTGGCCCGGCTCGTCGACCGGGACCCGGACGCACTGATCCTCGCGGAGCGGGACGGGCAGCTCGTCGGGTCCGTGATCGCCGGCTTCGACGGCTGGCGCTGCCACCTCTACCGGCTGGCCGTGCACCCGGACCACCGCCGCCGGGGCATCGGCTCGGCGCTGCTCACGGCGGCCGAGGAGCGGTTCGTGGCGCTGGGCGGCCGGCGCGGGGACGCGATGGTGCTGGAGCGCAACGAGACCGGGCAGCATGCGTGGCGCGCGGCGGGGTACGCACCCGAGGACCACTGGCGGCGCTGGGTGAAGCACCTCACCACCTGATCGCTTTGCCCATCCTTTACCATTGGTGGACGACCCGGAACTTCGACATCTCGACGAAAGGTGTGAGCGTCCGCCCATGGGCGAGCCTCCCAGTCCCAGCGCGCGACATCGCGCGGACCTCCCTCCCCTGCCCGATCATGGGACGGAGGTGACCCGATGACCGAAGTGCTTCTGCTGCTGGTGGCGATCCTGCTCTCGCTCGCCTGTGGTGCCTTCGTCGCGGCCGAGTTCTCGCTGACCACCGTCGAGCGCAGCGAGCTGGAGCGGGCCGTCGAGCGCGGCGAGCGGGGTGCCGCCGGTGCCCTGAAGGCCGTACGGAATCTGACCTTCCAGCTCTCCGGGGCGCAGCTCGGCATCACCGTCACCAATCTGGTCGTCGGCATGCTCTCAGAGCCGTCGATCGCCGCGCTGATCGCGGGCCCGCTGGAATCGCTGGGCATCTCCCACTCCGCGTCGAAGTCCGTCGCGCTGGTGCTGGGTACGGCGCTGTCGACGGTGTTCCTGATGGTCGTCGGCGAGCTGGTGCCCAAGAACTGGGCGATCTCCTCGCCGCTGGCGGTGGCCAAGCGGGTGGGGAACGCGCAGCGCTGGTTCAGTGCCGCGTTCCGCCCCTTCATCAGCCATCTGAACAACACGGCCAACCATGTGGTGCGGGCCTTCGGTCTGGAGCCCGCCGAGGAGCTGGCCTCCGCGCGCGGGCCGCAGGAGCTGGCCGCGCTGGCCCGGCACTCCGCCAGGGAGGGCGCCCTGGAGCCGGACACGGCCGAGCTGTTCGTGCGGACGCTGAACCTCGCCGACCTCACCGCGGAGAACGTGATGACGCCCCGCGTCCAGGTCGTCGCCCTCGACGCCCAGGCGACCTGCGAGGACGTGGCGAACGCGACGCGGGCGACCGGGCTGTCCCGGTTCCCGGTGTACCGCGGCAACCTCGACGAGGTCGTCGGCACGGTGCACATCAAGGACGTCCTGGCGGTGCCTGCGGACCGGCGCCCCCGCTTCCCTCTCTCCGAGGTCATGCGCGAACCGCTCCTGGTCCCGGAGTCCCTGACCGTGGACCGCCTCCTGGACCGGCTGTCGGGCAAACGCACGATGGCCGTCGTCATCGACGAATACGGCGGTACGGCTGGGGTCGCGACCCTGGAGGACATCGTCGAGGAGGTCGTGGGAGAGGTACGGGACGAGCACGACCCGCACGAGACGCCCGACCTGGCCCCGGCCGGGGCGGACGACGACGGCCGCACGCTGTACTCGGCGGACGGCGCCGCCCGGATGGACCAGCTCGCGCGCGTCGGGCTGCGGGCGCCGGAGGGGCCGTACGAGACGCTCGCGGGTCTGGTAGCCACCGAGCTGGGGCGGATTCCGGAGGTCGGGGACACCGTCGAGGTCGCCGGGTGGCGGATCGACGTGGTGGACGCGTCCGGGCGCAGGGCCGCGCGGCTGCTGCTGCACGCTCCGCTCGACGACACCGATTCCGGCTCCGGTCCTGGTTCTGGTTCTGGTTCTGGTTCTGGTTCTGGTTCTGGTTCTGGCTCCGATTCCGGTTCCGCGAAGGGGGAGCTGTGACCGCCGTACAACTGCTGATCGGGTTGGCGACGCTGGTCGTCAACGCCTTCTTCGTGGCAGCCGAGTTCGCGTTGATCTCGGTGCGCCGCAGTCAGGTCGAGCCGCATGCCGAGCAGGGCGACCGGCGGGCCAAGAGCGTGCTGTGGGGGTTGCAGCACGTGTCGGCGCTGATGGCCGCGGCCCAGCTCGGCATCACGCTGTGCACCCTGGTGCTCGGCATCGTCGCCGAGCCGGCGATCGCGCATCTGCTGGAGCCGGTGTTCCACGCGGTCGGTGTGCCGGAGAGCGCGGGGCACGCGGTGTCCTTCGTGATCGCGCTGGCCGCGGCGACCTATCTGCACATGCTGCTCGGCGAGATGGTGCCGAAGAACATCGCCCTGGCGGAGCCGGTGCGCAGCGCGCTGCTGCTGGGGCCGCCGTTGGTGACGTTGTCACGGGCGCTGCGCCCGGTGATCTTCACGATCAACGCGTTCGCCAACACGCTGCTCAAGCTGCTGCGCGTCGAGGTCAAGGACGAGGTCACGGCATCCTTCTCGGACGCCGAACTCGCCCGGATCGTCCGGGACTCCGGCGAGGCGGGACTGATCGACGAACGGGCCCTGGAGCGGCTGAACGACGCGCTGGAGCTGGGCAGCAGACCCGTGCGGGACGTCGTACTCCCCCTCGAACGCGTCGACTACGTAGTCGCGGGCATCACCCCGGCCGAGTTGGAGGTGCTGTCGGCCGAGTCCGGCTTCTCCCGCTTCCCGGTGGTGGACGACGAGCGCCGGATCATCGGCTACCTCCACGTCAAGGACGCGCTGGACGCCTCGCCGCGCGACGAGCCGTTCAAGGTGGAGGACATGCGGTCGATCGCGAACGTGAAGGAGAGCACACCGCTGGACGACGTCCTCACCGCGATGCGCAGCAGCCGTACGCATCTGGCGGCGGTGCTCGACGAGGAGGGGCGGCTGACCGGCCTCGTGACCATGGAGGACGTGCTGCGGGAGCTGTTCGGGCAGCGGGCGTGAGCCCGGCCGTGTGACCGCGGAGGCCGACCTACCGACGGGTACGGACGCGGGATATCATCTCCGTCGCCATGCAGACGAATCCCACGCACACCAGCCTGGTCGCGATCGGCGACTCCTTCACCGAGGGCATGTCGGACCTTCTCCCGGACGGCACCTACCGGGGCTGGGCCGACCTCCTCGCCGGACGGATGGCCGCCCGGACGCCCGGCTTCCGGTACGCCAACCTCGCCGTACGCGGCAAGCTGATCGCGCAGATCGTCGAGGAGCAGGTCGCCCCGGCCGCCGCCATGCAGCCCGATGTGATCACGCTGGTCGGCGGCCTGAACGACACCCTGCGCCCCAAGTGCGACATGGGCCGGGTCCGCGCCCTGCTGGAGGAGGCCGTCGAACGCCTCACCCCCGCCTGCAAGCACCTGGTCCTGATGCGCAGCCCCGGCCGCAACGGCCCGGTCCTGGAGCGCTTCCGCCCCCGCATGGAGGAACTGTTCGCCTGCGTGGACGACGTAGCCGCCCGCCACGGCGCCCTCGTCGTCGACCTGTACGGCGCCCCGTCGCTCGGCGACCCGCGCGCGTGGGACGTCGACCGCCTCCACCTCACGGATGAGGGCCACCGCAGGGTCGCCGAGGCCGTGTGGCAGACCCTCGGCTACGAGCCGGAGGACCCGGAGTGGCGCACCCCGATGCCGCCGACCCCGCCCCCGAACTGGACCGCCCGCCGCGTGGAGGACGCCCGCTTCACCCGCCAGTACCTCCTCCCCTGGATCGCCCGCCGCCTCACCGGCCGCTCCTCGGGCGACGGCCGCTCCCCGAAACGCCCGGACCTCCTCCCCTACGAGGACCCGGCGGCGTAACTCCCCATGCCCACCCAGGTGATCAACATCAGGGGCCACCTCCACGACTTCGGCCCCCGCCTGGAGCGCGCCCCCAAGGATCTCCTCTACGTGGGCCGCCGCTGGACCCTCGGCGGCTGGGACCTCCCCCGCCACCCGCTCTACAACCCCTTCGCCTACGACACCCCCACGCGCCGCCGGGACGGCACACGCGCGGAGGTGATGGCGAAGTACCGGGCGTATCTGCTGGGGCGCCCTGACCTGCTGGCCCTGGTGCCATCGCTGCGCGGACGGACGTTGGCTTGCTGGTGTGCGCCGTTGGAGTGCCATGCGGGGGTGCTGGCCGAGATTGCGGAGGGTGGGGAGGGGTGGCGGGGAGGTGGAACTCCATGATCCCCGCGCCTGCGGAACGGGCTACGACCAGCCCCCGGTGAAGTTGCTGCTCAACTGCGCGGTGCAGATGTTGTAGCCGCCGGACGCGTGGCCCTTCTTCGTCTTGCCGTCCGCTGTGACCGAGCAGTTGATGTCTCCGGAGCCCTGGAGCTGTGCGTGGACGTTGTAGTAGAGGGCGTCCTTGTCGAGGGTCAGGGTCGCTTCGAACCTGCCGTCCCGGAACGTGCCCTTGCGTGTGTCCGAGTCGGAGCCGTAGCCGATGTCGAGACCGCCGAGGGCGCCGGCGGGGGCGGTGCCCCACACCTTGAAGACGACTTTGTCGTCGGTGGTGTCCTTCTTCGTGTCGTCCTTCTTCGTGTCGTTCTTCTTCGTATCGGCGACAGCCTTGTCGGGGCTCTTGCCGGAGTCTTTGTCGCTGCCGCCGCCCCCGATGACGGCGGCGAGCGCGGCGATGATGACGAACAGGCCGACGATGCCGAGGCAGCCGAGGCCGACGATCTTTCCGACGGAGCGCTTCTTCGGGGGCTGCGGCGGGAACGGGGGCTGGCCGTAGGGCTGCTGTGGCGGGTAGGGCGGCTGGTTGTTCATGGGTCCCCCTGAGGTTCTCGCTGACGAATGCGAGATGTGTGACTCGCAGAGGGGGCGTGCGGTTTCTGGCTACTGGAGGTATTCACCCAATCGGGTCGGAGAAGGTTCGGCGCACCCGGAGAGTCCTTGACCTGCGCCCTCGGGACTGTACGGACGGTCCGGAGCCCTCAAGGACGCCGGGTAAACTCCGTACACGTGACTTCCGCTCCCGCCAAGCCCCGCATCCCGAACGTCCTCGCCGGACGTTACGCCTCCGCCGAGCTCGCCACGCTCTGGTCCCCCGAGCAGAAGGTGAAGCTGGAGCGGCAACTCTGGCTCGCTGTGCTGCGCGCCCAGAAGGACCTCGGGATCGAGGTGCCGGACGCGGCGATCGCGGACTACGAGCGGGTGCTCGACCAGGTCGACCTGGCCTCGATCGCCGAGCGCGAGAAGGTCACGCGGCACGATGTGAAGGCGCGGATCGAGGAGTTCAACGACCTCGCCGGGCACGAGCAGGTGCACAAGGGCATGACGTCCCGCGACCTGACGGAGAACGTCGAGCAGTTGCAGATCCGGCTCTCGCTGGAGCTGATGCGCGACCGTACGGTGGCCGTCCTGGCCCGTCTCGGCAAGCTGGCCGGTGAGTACGGCGAGCTGGTCATGGCCGGCCGCTCGCACAACGTGGCCGCGCAGGCCACCACCCTCGGCAAGCGTTTCGCGACCGCCGCCGACGAGCTGCTCGTCGCCTACGGTCGGGTGGAAGAGCTGCTCGGTCGTTACCCGCTGCGCGGTATCAAGGGCCCGGTGGGCACCGCACAGGACATGCTGGACCTGCTCGGCGGCGACGCGGCGAAGCTCGCGGAGCTGGAGCAGCGGATCGCCTCCCACCTCGGTTTCTCGCAGGCGTTCACCTCGGTCGGCCAGGTCTACCCGCGCTCGCTGGACTACGAGGTCGTGACCGCGCTGGTGCAGGTCGCGGCGGCGCCCTCGTCGCTCGCGAAGACGATCCGGCTGATGGCCGGGCACGAGCTGGTCACCGAGGGCTTCAAGCCGGGCCAGGTCGGTTCCTCCGCGATGCCGCACAAGATGAACACCCGCTCCTGCGAGCGCGTCAACGGCCTCATGGTCATCCTGCGCGGCTACGCGTCGATGACCGGCGAGCTGGCGGGCGACCAGTGGAACGAGGGCGACGTCTCCTGCTCGGTGGTGCGCCGGGTGGCCCTCCCCGACGCGTTCTTCGCGCTCGACGGTCTGCTGGAGACGTTCCTGACCGTCCTCGACGAGTTCGGCGCCTTCCCGGCGGTCGTGGCGCGGGAGTTGGACCGCTATCTGCCGTTCCTCGCGACGACCAAGGTGCTGATGGCCGCGGTCCGCGCGGGTGTCGGCCGCGAGGTCGCGCACGAGGCCATCAAGGAGAACGCCGTCGCCTCCGCGCTGGCGATGCGCGAGCAGGGCGCCGAGCGCAACGAGCTGCTGGACAAGCTCGCCGCCGACGAGCGCATCCCGCTCGACCGCGCCCAGTTGGACGCGCTGATGGCCGACAAACTGTCCTTCACGGGTGCCGCGGCCGACCAGGTCGCCGTCGTCGTCGCCCGCGTCGAGGAACTCGCCAAGCAGCACCCGGAGGCCGCGGGTTACACCCCGGGGGCGATCCTCTGACCCGCTTCACCCAGGCCGAGCTGGAGGCCGCCCGCGACCGTCTCGTACCGGACGTCGTCGCGGACGGCCTCGCCGTGCTGTTCTGCGGCATCAACCCCGGTCTGATGACGGCGGCCACCGGCCACCACTTCGCCCGTCCCGGCAACCGCTTCTGGCCCGTGCTGCATCTGTCCGGCTTCACACCGAGGCTCATGAAGCCCGCGGAGCAGGGCGAGTTGCTGTCGTTCGGGCTCGGCATCACGAACGTGGTGGCGCGGGCCACGGCCCGTGCCGACGAGCTGAGCGCGGAGGAGTACCGCGAGGGCGGCCAACTCCTCGCGAAGAAGCTGGCGGGGTGGAAGCCGCGGTGGCTGGCGGTGCTGGGCGTCACCGCCTACCGGGCCGCCTTTGACGACCGCCGGGCCCAAGTGGGGCCCCAGGAGCGGACGTTCGGGGACACGCGCGTGTGGGTGCTGCCCAATCCGAGCGGCCTGAACGCGCATTGGACCGCGGCGACGATGGCCGAGGAGTTCGGGCGGCTGCGGGACGCCGCACAGGGCTAGCGATCCAGCCGCACGGGACCTGCGATCCAGCCGCACAGGGCCAGCGGTCCACCGGTCGGTCAGGCGTCCCGGCGCCGTACGCTCCACGCTCCTGCCGCCAACGCCGCGGCAGCCCACAGCGCGGTCACCCCGAGTCCGGTCCACGGCCCCATCGCCCCGTCCCAGGTCGCGTGGAGTGCCACCTGGCCGGCCCGGTCGGGCAGGAGATCGGCGATGTCGCTGGACGCGTCGCCGACCACGAAGGACACGATGAGCAGGAACGGTATGACGATGCTCAGCGTCGCCACTCCGCTGCGCAGCACCGCCGTGAGACCGGCCGCGAGCAACGCCATCAGCGTGAGATAGACGGCGCAGCCGACCACACCGCGCACCTGTTCCGCCGCGCCGAGCCCGTCGGCCTCGGCGCCCAGCACCGCCCTGCCGACCGCCAGCGTCACCGCACCGGTGACCAGGCCGGCGGAGAACACCGGTACGGCGATCGCCGTCGCCTTGGCCGCGAACCAGCGCCCACGGTGCGGCACCGCGGCCAGCGACAGCCGTAGCGCTCCGCCCTGGAACTCGGAGGACACGGCCGTCGTGCCGAAGGCGATCGCCGCGATCTGTCCGAAGGCGACGCCGAAGAAGACCGCGAACAGCGGGTCGAAGTCGTCGCCGCCGGTGTCGGACGAGGCGAGCGCGGAGAAGGCCACTGTCACCACGAGCATCATGGCGAGGGCCGCGACCTGTGACCGCAGGGTACGGATCTTGATCCACTCGGAGTGGAACACGGGCGTGAATGCCATGGTCAGGCCTCCTGGTGCGATGCGGTGAACTCGGTCTCGCCGGCTGTCAGATCGAGATAGGCCTGCTCCAACGTGCCCTCGGTGGAGGCCAGCTCGAGGATCGGGACGCCGGCGGCGGACAACAGGGTGCCGATCTCGTCCACGCGTGCGTGCGCCACGGTCCAGTGCCCGTCCTCCTGCTCCACGGGGTCGAGACCGTGCCCGGCGAGGGTGCTCTTGAGGGCGCCCGCGTCCGTCGTACGGATGCGTACGTGGGGCTGCACGCGCGCGTCGATGAAGTCCCGCATCGGGGTGTCGGCCAGGAGCCGTCCCCGTCCGAGGACCACGAGGTGGTCGGCGAAGGAGGCGGTCTCGTTCATGAGGTGGCTGGAGACCAGGACCGTGCGGCCCTCCGCCGCCAGTCTGCGCAGCAACTCCCGGATCCAGACGATGCCTTCGGGGTCGAGGCCGTTCGACGGCTCGTCCAGGAGGACCACCTCGGGGTCGCCCAGGAGGGCACCGGCAATGCCCAGCCGCTGGCGCATGCCCAGGGAGTACGTCTTCACCCGGCGCCGCGCGACCGACGTGAGTCCCGTCTCCTCCAGCACCGCGTCGACCCGGGCCGCCGGGATGCGGTTGCTCGCCGCCAGGGCCCGCAGATGGTCGCGGCCGGTACGGGAGCCGTGCGCGGCCTGCGCGTCGAGCAGGGCGCCGACGTGGCGCAGCGGCTCGGCGAGCGCGGCGTAGGGGCGGCCTCCGACGGTGGCGGTTCCGGAGGTGGGCCGGTCGAGGCCGAGGACGAGGCGCATGGTGGTGGACTTTCCGGCGCCGTTGGGGCCGAGGAAGCCGGTGACCTTGCCGGGGCGGACGCCGAAGGTGACGTGGTCCACGGCTCGCCGGGTGCCGAACTCCTTGGTGAGGTCTCGTACGTCGATGCTGGTCATGGTGAACAGCCTGGTCGTTCAAGGGAGTTGGGGCCTCCCCCGCCGGTGGAGATCGTCTCCCCCGTCCGGGGGAGGCCGATTGTCAGTGCCAACTGTCACGATGTCCAAATGGCCCGCTTCCTGCGCCCGCTGCTCCGGGGGACGACGTATACGCGTCTGCTGCACCTCTGGGTGCCGATGCTGATCACCGCCGTGTGGATCCTGATCAGCCCGGAGACGCCGTACGCGCCCGCGCTCGCGCTGATCCCGGTCGGCCTGATCCCGGCCGTGCGGATCGGTGAGGGGGTGCAGGCGCAATTGCTGCTGACTCCGGGCAAGGAGGACTCGGGGATCTCCGTGGCGCCATCGGCGACCTGGCGGGACCGGGGCCGGACCGTGCTGTGGCTGGAGGCCCGGATGGCGCTGGGCTGGGTGACCGCGGGTTCCTGTGTCTGGCTGCCGATCATCGCTTTCCAACTGATCGACACCGCACGCGGACACGTGTCCGACGACGTCCCTCTTCTCAAGGAAGCCACCCCGCACGGGTGGTACGCCTTGCTGGCGCCCCTCCCCCTGATCGCCCTGTACGCCGCCGTTGTCGGCCTGGGCAAGCTGGCCACGCTCCTGGCCCGGAAGCTGCTCGGCCCCTCCCGCGCGGAGCGGCTCGCCGCCCTGGAGGAGCGCACCGAGCAACTGCTGGAACGCAACCGCATAGCGCGGGAGTTGCACGACTCCATCGGTCACGCGCTCACCGTGGCGGTGGTGCAGGCGGGCGCGGCCCGTGCGGCGGGCGACCCGGAGTTCACCGAGCGGGCGCTGGGTGCCATCGAGGAGACCGGTCGGGCCGCTCTGGAGGACCTGGAGCGGGTGCTGGGCGTGCTGCGCGAGGCGGAGCGGCCGGTGAGCAGTCGGCCGACGCTGGTCGACGCCGACCGGCTGCTGGAGTCCGCGCGGGCCTCCGGTGCGAAGGTCGACGCGGAGGTGACCGGTCCGTTGGAGACGGTGTCGGGGCCGGTCTCCCGGGAGGGGTACCGGATTCTGCAGGAGGCGCTGACGAATGTGCTGCGGCACGCGGGGTCCGTGCCGGTCCGGGTCCGTATCCAGGTCGCGGACGGCACCCTCGATCTGGAGGTCCGCAATCCACTGACGGCGGCGATACCGGGTCCGGGCCGGGGCAGCGGTCTGCGGGGCATACGCGAACGGGCCGCGCTGCTCGGCGGCCGGGCGCACACCGGACCCGACGAGGGTGACTGGCAGGTGCATGCGGAGCTGCCGCTGGGCTGATCTAGGCTGGCCGGATGCCGGTCACCGTTCTCCTGGTCGATGACGAACCCCTCGTACGCGCGGGTCTGCGGGCCGTGCTGGAGGCGCAGCCGGACATCGAGGTGGTCGGGGAGGCCGCCGACGGGGCGGCGGTGATCCCGCTGGTGCGGCAGTTGCGGCCGGACGTGGTCGCCATGGACGTACGGATGCCGCTCCTGGACGGCATCGAGGCCACGCGCGCGGTGCTGCGCACGGTCGACGACCCGCCGAAGATCCTGGTCATCACGACCTTCGAGAACGACGAGTACGTGTACGAGGCACTGCGCGCCGGCGCCGACGGCTTCCTGCTGAAGCGGGCCCGGCCGGCCGAGATCGTGCACGCGGTACGGCTGGTGGCCGAGGGCGAGTCGCTGCTGTTCCCGGCCTCCGTACGGCAGTTGGCCGCGGAGTACAGCGACGACGGCGGGAACCGGGCGGCGCGCGCGGTGATGGCGCGGGCCCAGTTGACCGAGCGTGAGGCCGAGGTGCTGCGGCTGATGACGAGGGGTCTGTCGAACGCCGAGATCGCGGCCCGGCTGGTCGTCGGGACGGAGACGGTGAAGTCGCATGTGAGCGCCGTGCTGGCGAAGCTGGGGGCGCGGGACCGTACACAGGCGGTGATCGCGGCGTACGAGTCGGGGTTCGTCGCGCCGGGGTGAACAGGTGGGGCGGGTGGGTCGAGAGCGCCCGGCACTCGCCGGGGTCCGCCGCGCCGAGTACGATCCGCCCAACACGCGCACGAGCTGGGAGGACAGACCTTGGCGGGGCTGACCGGCGGGGACCCCTCGCTGCTGCGGAGGATCAACTCCGCAGTGGTGTTGCACGCGTTGCGTGCCACGGACTGCGCCACGCTGACGGAGATCACCCGGGTGACGGGTCTGTCCCGGCCGACCGTCGAGGGCGTCGTCGAGGGACTGATCGAGGCCGGGCTGGTCGTCGAGAAGGCGGCCGACGAGAGCGTTGTACGGCGGCAGGGGCGGCCCGCGCGGCGGTTCCGGTTCCGGGCCGAGGCCGGGCATCTGCTGGGCCTGGAGATCGGCGCACATCGCGTCGCCGTACTCCTCGCCGACCTCGACGGCCGGGTGCTCGGCGCGATCGCCAAGGACGTCGACGAGACGGCCTCGGCGGACGAGCGGCTGGAGCGGCTGCGCACCGCGGTCGCCGAGCTGCTGCGCCGGGCCGGAGTCGCCCGTGGCTCACTGCGGGCGGTGGGGGTCGCCACGCCGGGCATCGTCGAGGCGGACGGCACCGTGCGGCTGGGCACCGCGCTGCCCCAGTGGACGGGGCTGCACCTGGGCGAACGGTTGAGCCGCTCCTTCAAGTGCCCGGTGCTGGTGGAGAACGACGCCAACGCGGCGGCGGTCGCCGAGCACTGGAAGGGTGCCGCCACCGAGTCCGACGACATGGTGATGGTGCTGGCCGGGCTGAGCCCTGGCGCCGGTTCGCTGATCGGCGGGCGGTTGCACCGGGGGTATCGCGGGGCGGCCGGTGAGATCGGCGCACTGCATCTGCTGGGGCGGGACGTGACTCCGGAGACGTTGCTTTCCACCACGGACAAGCCACTGCATCCGTTGGACGAGCAGGCTGTCGCGCAGGTCTTCGCGCTGGCGCGGGACGGTGACCAGCGGGCGATGGCGGCCGTCGATCGGTTCATCCAGCGCCTTGTGCACGATGTCGCTGCGCTGGTGCTGGCCCTCGATCCTGAACTGGTCGTCGTAGGCGGGTGGGCGGCCGGGCTGGACGGTGTACTGGAGCCGCTGCGGCGGGAGTTGGCGCGGTATTGCCTGCGGCCGCCGAAGGTTGCCTTGTCGCTGCTCGGGGAGGCGGCTGCGGCAACTGGGGCGCTGCGGTTGGCACTTGACCATGTCGAGGAGCAACTGTTCGCGGTCGAGGGCACGGTGACGCGGCGCTAGCTTGGCGGTGGGGCCGTGTTTCGGGTGCGGCGCCGTTGTGGCTGGGCTCGCTGGTTGTCTTTTGGGTGCGGGTTCGTTGTGGCTGGGCTCGCTGATTGATTGTCGGGTGCGGGTTCATAGGGGCTTGGGCGCGCAGTTCCCCGCGCCCCTTTGGGGCGCTGTCGTGATCGGCAGGAAAAGTGTCGCGCCCCGCAGAATGCTCCGGGGCGCGACGGTTGTGGTGTGACCGTGGTCAGGAAGCCTGGCGTTCCGGGCCGTGGTGGATTTCTACGTTGCCCGAGTCGGCGAAGGTCAGGCGGCAGGTGTCCGCGCGGTAGGTCGCGACGGAGACCGCGGCGGTGCGGCCCTCGGCGAAGAAGCGGGTCGTGACGACGAGGACCGGTGCCCCGGGGAGGCGGTCCAGTTCCTTGGCGTCGTCCGCGCGGGCCGAGCCGAGTTCCACGGCGCGGTCCTGGCCCTCCAGTTCGAGGCGCTGCAACTCGCGCAGTACGGCACGCGCGCGTGCCGTCGCGGAGGGTGTGTCTATCGCGGAGAGGTCGGGCACCGACGACTCCGGGATGTAGAGCAGTTCGGCGGCGACGGGCTGGCCGTGGCTCACCCTCGAGCGCCGCACGGTGTGCACCAGTTCCTCGGAACCGGTCTCCAGGACGTCCGCGACGGCCGCCGGCGGTGCCGCCAGAACACAGTCGACGGACTGCCAGGCGTCCTCCCCGGCGCCCGGCCAGACCTGCTGCTCGGTGCCGACGGCGACACCCACGCGCGGCGGCGCGACGGTCGTCCCGACTCCGCGACGGCGCTGCAGCCTGCCTTCCAGTTCGAGTTGCTCCAGAGCCTGCCGGAGCGTGGCCCGGGCCACGCCGAAGCGGGCCGCCAGGTCTCGCTCGTTGGGCAGGATCTCGCCCACCGAGAACTCGGAGTCCAGTGCCTCACTCAGCACTGTCTTGAGATGCCAGTACTTCGGCTCCGGCACCGATTCCAACTGCGTGGTCCCCACCCTGTCCTCCGCAATCGCCGTGTTCCGGCGGCGTTTTAGCGCCCTTGTTTATTAAAGGTTGTTTCACTTATCTGCGACCATAGGGCGGCCCCCACCCTTGGTCAAGACCAATCCTCCATGTCATATGCAACCCATAGCGGACATGGCGCAGAGCGTTCACAGGGCGTTCGTACGGGGCGTTCTCGGTGACAGCGCGGCAAAGCCCCCGTCATGGAACGACAGCGACGGGGGCTACCGGTCAGTAGCAGTTGCTGACAAGCTGTCTACACGGCCTGTACGGCGTCTGTCAGCGCGTCCCAGACGAGGAGCACCCCCATGTCCGCCACCGTCTCCTTCCCGGTCCCCACTCCACGGGGCCCGAAGACCGTGACCGTGTCCTACGCGCGCGTGGGCCGCGGCGAGCCGCTGCTCCTGCTGCACGGCATAGGTCACCACAGGCAGGCCTGGGACCCGGTGCTGGACATCCTCGCGACCGAGCGCGATGTGATCGCCGTGGACCTGCCCGGCTTCGGCGCCTCCCCCGCGCTCCCGGACGGGCTGACGTACGACCTCTCGACGACGGCGGCCGTGTTCAGGGCTTTCTGCGAGGAACTGGGGCTCGACCGTCCGCATGTGGCGGGCAACTCGCTCGGCGGCCTGATGGCCCTGGAGCTGGGCCGGGAGAAGATCGTACGGTCCGTCACCGCGCTCTCCCCCGCCGGATTCTGGTCCCAGGCCGAGCGCCGCTACGCCTTCGGTGTGCTGCTCACCATGCGGCGGATCGCCCGCGGCATGCCGCTCCCGCTGGTCGAGAAGCTGGCGCGCACGGCGGTCGGCCGCACCGCGCTCACCAGCACCATCTACGCCCGCCCGGGCCGCCGTTCACCCGAGGCCGTGGTCGCCGAGACGCGCGCGCTGGTCGACGCCCCCGGGTTCGACGACACCCTCCGAGCCGGTACGAGCGTCCGGTTCACCGACGACGTCCCCGGTATCCCGGTCACCGTGGCCTGGGGTACTCAGGACCGGCTGCTGCTGCGCCGCCAGGGCGTCCGCGCCAAGCAGATGATGCCCCGCTCCCGGCTGGTGCGGCTGCCCGGCTGCGGGCACTGCCCGATGAACGACGACCCGGCGCTGGTCGCGCGGGTCATCCTCGACGGCAGCCGCTGACCTTCGCCGCAACAGCGCCGACGCACCGGATCCCAGGGCGACTCCGGCGCCGACGAGGGCGCTGCCGGCGGCCTGGGCGGGCCCGTAGGAGCCCGTTCCGACGAGCGGCGCGGTAGCGGCGGCGGCGACCGGGATGAGGCCGGAGAAGAGCGTCGCGCGCTCCGCGCCGATCCGCTGCATGCCCATGTACCAGCACACGAAGCCGACGACCGTGACGACCGCCGCCTGCCACAGCAGCGCGGCGGCCTCGGTGGCGTCGGGGCGCCGCAGCCAGGTCGTCCCGTCGAGGACCACCCCGGCCGTCGCCGCCTCGACCGCCGCGAGACCGCACACCGTGGCCGACAGCAATCGCGGTCCCAGGGGCCGCAGTACGGGAACCGCGAGCACAGCGAAGCCCACCTCCCCCGCAAGTGCGCACCCGGAGAAGGCGATTCCGGCGCCGTCCGTACGGCCCCACCCCTGCACCGTGAACGCGCCGACGGCGACGAGCGACGCCCCGTAGAGCACGATCCGACGCGGACGGCGGCCTTCCAGGAGGGGGACGAGGACCGCGACGGCTATGGGGGCGCAGCCCACGAAGACTCCGGGTACGGCCGGTTCGGCGCTGCGTTCGGCGGCGATGACGGCCAGGTTGAAGCCGACCATGCCGACGGCGGCCAGCAGTGCGAGGCGGGCCCATTGGCGGGACGGGAGCGCGCGCAGCCGGGCCGTCGCGCCCCTGCCGGTGAACGGGAGGAGCAGCAGGCAGGCGAGGCCGTAGCGCAGGAACTGGCCGCCCGCGTACGGATAGTCGCCCAGGACGCTGTTCGCGGTGAAGGACGCGCCGACGAGGACGCAGGCGAAGGCGGCGAGCGGGGCGCCGCGGGCTGTGGTGGCGTTCATGGCGGTGACGCTAGGGAGACCCGCGGTCCGGTTTAAGGTCCACTTCCATGACGTCATCGCGGACCAATCCGGAGCGGCCGGCCGATCCGGAGGGCGTGACGGGTCCGGCGGGTCCGGCAGGCCTGACGGGTTCCGCCGCCTGGGAGTTGCTGCTGCCCGCCGTCTCGGCGCCGGCACGCGCGCGTGGCCGTTCTCTTCAGGAGGCGTTGCGCGAGGCGGTGCGTTCGGGGCGGCTGGCGCCGGACACCCGGCTGCCGTCGAGCCGGGACCTGGCGGCCGACCTCGGGGTGTCGCGGGGACTGGTCACGGAGGCGTACGAGCAGTTGACGGCGGAGGGGTATCTGCGCAGCGGCCGGGGTGCGGGCACCTGGGTGGGCGGTGCCGTACGGGCGGGGCGGCCACGCGCGCGTGATCTCGCGCCGCGCTCCCCCGGTGCCCGGGCCGACTTCGTGCCCGGCACGCCGGACCTGTCGCTGTTCCCGCGTGCCGCCTGGGCGGCGGCGCAGCGTGGTGTGCTGGCGGAGTCGCCGCACGAGTTGCTCGGCTATCCCGATCCGCGCGGGCTGCCCCGGTTGCGTACGGCCCTGGCGGAACTCCTGACGCGCCGCCGGGGTGTGGTCGCCGACCCGGAACGGCTCGTCGTGGTCTCCGGGGTGGCGCAGGCGACGGCGCTGCTCGGATTCGTGCTCCACGCGCGCGGGATGCGCACCGTCGGCGTCGAGGACCCGGGCAGCCCCCAGCACGACGCCCTGTACGCCTCGGCGGGCGTCGGCACCGTACCGCTGCCCCTGGACGAGGAGGGCCTGGCGGTCGGCCCGCTGCGGGCGTCGGGCGTACGGGCCGTGGTGACGACGCCGGCCCATCAGTTCCCCACGGGCATCGCGTACTCCGCGCGGCGGCGGGCCCAACTCCTCGACTGGGCGCGGTCGGTGGACGGTCTGATCGTCGAGGACGACTACGACGGCGACTTCCGCTACGACCGTGCCCCCGTGGGTGCGCTCCAGGGCCTCGACCCGGAGCATGTCGCCTACGCGGGCTCGGTCAGCAAGTCCCTCGCCCCGGGGCTGCGGCTCGGCTGGCTGCTCGTACCCGAGTCACTGACCGACGAGGTCGTCGAGCGCAAGCGGACCATGGACCTCGGCCACCCGACGCTCGACCAGGCGCTGTTCGCCCGTTTCCTCGAACGCGGCGACTACGACCGCCAGTTGCGCCGCTGCCAACGCGCCTACCGGCAGCGCCGCGACACCCTCGTCGCAGCCCTGGAGGAGCACTTTCCCGGAGCGCGGGTGACCGGGATCGCGGCGGGGCTGCACGTCATCGCCGAACTGCCGGAGAAATACGGCCCCCAGGAGGACTTCCTGGAACGCGTGGCCGGCGCGGGTGTCGCGGTGCGCCCGCTCACCGCCTACGCACACGCGCGTGCGGGCGACGCGGTCGTACGGCTGGTCCTCGGCTACGCGCATCTGTCCCCCGGACGGATCCGTGCGGGGGTACGGCTCATGGCCGACGCCCGTCACCCGCACGGCCTCTGATGTCGCCGCGTTCCGTTGTTCACCCGTGGTTTCCGTGTGCGCTGCGGTGCACCAGTAGTTGTGGCAGTGCACCCTGACCGCATCCCGTCCGTGGAGGCGCAACCCCATGTCGCATCGTCCGTTCCCCGCCCGCCGCAGCGTCCTGCGCGGCTCCCTGGCCGCGTCGGCGGCCCTGACCGTGCCCGCCGCCCTCGGGGCCGCGCCGGCCTTCGCCCTCTCCGGGCGCCCGAAGGCGGGCTGGGGTGTGCAGGCGGGGGACGTGACCTCCGACTCCGGTCTGGTGTGGGTGCGTTCGGACCGCCCGGCCCGGATGATCGTGGAGACCTCGGCCACCGAGTCGTTCCGCAACCCGCACCGGTGGCACGGTCCGCTGCTCGGCGCGGACACCGACTTCACCGGCACCACCCGGCTGCGCGGGCTGCCCTCGGGACAGCAGATCCACTACCGGGTGCTGCTCGCCGACCCCGACGACCCGCGTCGTACCGGTGAGCCGGTCGCCGGCACGTTCCGAACGGTGCCGACCGGGCGGCGCGGCGTGCGTTTCCTGTGGTCCGGTGACCTGGCGGGCCAGGGCTGGGGCATCAACCCGGACCTCGGCGGCTACCGCATCTACGACGCGATGGCCAAGCTCGACCCGGACTTCTTCGTGTGCAGCGGCGACAACATCTACGCTGACGGTCCGGTCACGGCGACCCAGGCCCTGCCCGACGGCAGCCTGTACCGGAACGTCACCACGGAGGAGAAGTCCAAGGTCGCCGAGACCCTGGCCGAGTTCCGCGGCAACTTCCGCTACAACCTGCTCGACGAGAACCTCAAGCGGTTCAACGCCCAGGTTCCGTCGATCATCCAGTGGGACGACCACGAGGTGCGCAACAACTGGTACCCGGGTGAGGTGATCGCCGCCACCGACACCCGCTACACGGAGAAGAGTGTCGACGCCCTGGCCGTGCGTGCCCGGCGGGCGTTCAGCGAGTACTTCCCGATCTCGACGCTGCGTCCTGGCGCGAAGGAGGGCCGGGTGCAGCGCGTGATGCGGCACGGTCCGCTGCTCGACGTGTTCGTCCTGGACATGCGGACCTACCGCAACGCCAACTCGCCCGACAAACAGGCCGTGGACCCGCAGGGCATCCTCGGCAGCGAGCAACTGGAGTGGCTCAAGCGGGAGTTGTCGCGGTCGCGTGCGGTGTGGAAGGTGATCGCCGCCGACATGCCGCTCGGCCTGGTCGTGCCCGACGCCACCGAGGGCAAGGCGAACATCGAGGCGGTCGCGCAGGGCGACCCGGGCGCGCCGCTGGGGCGTGAGCTGCAGATCGCCGAGCTGCTGCGGTACATCAAGCACCGGCGGATCACCGGCACCGTGTGGCTGACGGCGGACGTGCACCACACCTCCGCCCAGCACTACCAGCCCTCGCGGGCCGCGTTCACCGACTTCGAGCCGTTCTGGGAGTTCGTCTCCGGCCCGCTGAACGCGGGCGCCTTCCCGGCCAGCGCACTCGACGACACCTTCGGTCCGGAGCGGGTGTTCGTGAAGGCGCCGACCGCGCAGAACGTGTCGCCGGCCGAGGGGTACCAGTTCTTCGGCGAGGTCGACATCGACGGCCACAGCGGGGAGTTGACGGTCCGTCTGCGGGAGTCGGACGGCACCGTGCTGTTCACCAAGACCCTTCAGCCGGGACGGGTCGGCCAGTAACTCCACTACCCTCGTACGTGAGCCGCGCACCGGCGTCATCCCCCGGTGCGCGGCGCGTGCCGACGTGCGACAACTCCCCGCCGAAACGGACGTTTTCGCAGGTCAGGGCCGATTGTCAGTGGTGGCCTCTACGGTTTTTCCATGACGCGATCTTTGCAGGCCGTGACCTATCCCCGACCCTCCGCACTGGAGTCGGCGGCGGATGGCCGGCGCCTCGGGCTGGAGACCTCACGAGGTGCGACTCCTTCGGGTGTCACCGACCATCCGTGCTTCTTCGCGGGCTTCCTGACGTCTCCTCAGGTGGCCTCGGCCGCGCTGCTGGCGGTGGCCGACGTGGCGGCCACGCGGTACTACCAGCGCCAACTGCCCGCCTCGCTCGACCCGGTGGTGACGGCGGGCGGCGACCGGCTGCGCTTCGAGTCCTTCTCCGGCTGCGGCGGGGTGTACGCACGGCTGGACGTCCTCGGCCCCGGACTGGACGGCGGCGAGGTGGGACACGGCACGACGAACGTCGACGTCAACAACCCCCTGCGCGAGGCCCTGTCCCGGATCGGCACGGACGATCCGCTCCATCTCCGGGTCGGGCCCGAGGAGTTGGCCGTGACCACGCTGGACGGCCCGGTGGTGGAGAAGAAGGTGCCGCTGCCGGACCGTTGGCTGCGCGGCTTCGCGGAGGCCCAGGTCGCAGCGGCCGGCTTCGACCTGCGCGCCGAGCTGCCCGCGGCGGAGGCGGTCCGGTTCCTGCGCTCGCTCCCGAAGAGCGGGGCGCGCGGCACCACGAGCGGTCCGCGGTGGGTCGTGCCGGCGGGCCGTGGCCTGCGCCCGACCACCCGCCCCGTACCGGGCGCGGTGTGCCTCCCCGGCCCGGAGCGCCTGATCGCACTCCAGCGGGTCCTGCGCCATGCGACGGCCCTGCGGATCTACGGCCCCTCCGTCATCGGCGCCGGTGCCACGGCCGGTGCGTGGGAGGCCGTCCTGCCGGGCATGCGGCTCACCCTCACGCTGTCGCCGGACGCCTCGCGCGGATTCTCCGGCGAGGGCGGGGTGCTGGACGCGCTCAGCGCCGACGAGGCGGGCGAGGACGCGGAGTTGATCTCCGTGCTGCTGGCCTGGGAGCCCCGCATCGACGTCGCCGACATGGCCGCCTCCTCGGGGCTCACCCCGGAGCGGGTCCGTGCCGCGCTGACCCGGCTGGGCACCTCGGGACGCGTCGGCTACGACACGGCGGAGGCGGCCTACTTCCACCGTGAACTGCCCTACGACGCGCAGCGCGTGGAGCGTCACAATCCGCGGCTGCGCTCGGCCCGCGCGCTGGTGGCGGCGGGGGCGGTGCGTCTGGAGGGCGCGCTCGGGACGGTGACGGCCGAGGACGGTCATGTGCACCGGGTGCGGGACGAGGCGGGGGTGCTGAGTTGCAGTTGCGTCTGGTGGGCGAAGTACCGGGGCGGGCGCGGACCGTGCAAGCACGCGCTGGCGGTGCGGATGGTGCGGCGGGGTGCCGCGGCGGAGGAGAACACGGTCCGGAGCGCGGACCAGGACACGGATCAGAACATGGTGCGGATCGACGGGGGTGTGCGATGAGTTCGCTGATGGAAGCGGTGCGGGGTGGCCAAACGGCCGAGGCGGTGGGACTGCTCGACGGGCTGACCGACTCCGAACGGCGGGCGTTCCTGCCGGAGTTGAAGGCGCTGCGCAAGGAGCTGCGCAAGGCACCGTGGGAGGAGCCGTCCCGCCGCGCCTACCCGGCTCTGCACGCGGCCGGAGCCGCCTGCGAGACAGGCGCGGCAGCCGCGGCGATCTGGATCGCCGGCACCGACATGCGCTGGTCGCAGTCGTCCCCCGCGCTGCTGATCCACATCCTGGGCGACCGCGACACGGAGTGGCTGGCCGATGTGACGCACCGCCTCGCCGGGCGCCCGGCCTCCGCCGGCGTGCCGTACGAGCTGATGGCCGGTCTGGTGCGGCTCTCGGGCTGCCCGGTGCCGACGACCGACGCCTACGTGCGGGGCTGGGTGGAACAGACCGGTCACCTGTGGCAGCGCGGGGACACCCTGCTCGACCGGCTGCGCAAGGATCCGCATCTCGCGGAGCTGGTGGCAGCGGTCTTCGAGACGGAGGACATCGGCAGCCCACTGGAATGGTCCTCGACCGAGGGCCCGAACAACTGGGTCGACGCGCTCGCCCAGCTCACCGCCGAAGGCGTCCTGGACCGGAAGCGGACGGTGGACGCGTGCGTGGCCCGGCTGCTGCGGGGCGGTACGACCCTCGACAACCGGGTGTTCCTGCGCGTGCTGAAAGCCCTCGCCCTGACCCGCGAGGAGGAGCGGGAGCGGATCGCCGACTGGTCCGCGCTGGCTTCGGACGCGGTGTCCGTCGTGGCGTCGCATGCCCAGTCGGTGCTCGGTTCCCTCGCTCTGGACGGGGAGTTGACGTCGCGTCGACTGGCGGAGATGTCGGACGCGGTGCTGTTCCGGCCCGAGAAGAAGCTCGTCCGGGCGCAGCTCGTCCTGCTGGGGAAGGTCCTGGCACGGGACGCGTCGGCCGCCGACGAGGTACTGCCCGCCCTCGCGCAGGTCTTCGGGCACGAGGACGCGGAGGTCCAGGAGCGGGCACTGAAGCTGGTCGAGCGGCACCTCAAGAAGGTCGGCTCCACCGAGGTGCGGGCCGAACTCGCCGCAGCGGCCGACCAGTTGATTCCGGCCCTGCGCGCACGCGCGGTGGAGACGCTGGGTGCCGCGCCGGTGACGGCGGCGGCGACGGTGTACGAGGAGATGCTCCCGCCGTCACCGGAGGGGACACGCCTCCTGTCGGCACCCGAGTCGGCGGTCGAACTCGCCGAGGAACTCGGGGCGTTGCTGGCGGCCCAGGGCGATGTGGCGGCGTTCGAGCGGGCGTTGGACGGGCTCGTGCGTCATGCGTACCGGGACCGGGACGGTCTGCTGGAGGCGTTGGTGCCGGTGGTCGCGCGCCGCTGGTGGCGGTCCGACGATCCCGAGAACGCGCGGCGCGCGGACAACCACTTCAGCAGCACCCACCGCACCTTCGGCAGCGCGGAGTCCGCGCTCGACCTCCTGCTGGCCACGCTCCAGGACAAGGTACGCACCGTCACGCTCTACGAAGGGGCGCAGCACACCCACCTGTCCCGGGAGTGCGGGCACAGCTCGCTGGCCCGGACCTTCGACTCCCGAGTGTGGGAGGTGGCGTACCGGCTCCGCGCGGAGCCGATGCCGTTCCTGCTGTCGACGCCGAGTTGGGGCACGGGTCTGCTTGAACCGGACGAGTTGGTGGACCGGCTGGGCACCTACCGAAGCCTGGGTGCGCGGGTCGCGGCGGCCGACTTCGCGCAGGCGCTGCTGCGGGTGCGCCGCGAGGACAGGGCGGCGGCGGCCGCTGCCGCCGCGCGGGCGCAGGCCCTCGGCACGAAGGAGGGCACCCGGCTCGCCCTGTGGCTGACGTCCGAGAGCCCCGCCCTGCCCCTGAGCAGGCGACGGACGTTCGGGGCACGCGTCGCGGTGGAACTGGGTGAACTCCTCGATCTGCAGGAGGACTTCTTCCCGGCGGAGTTCCGCGCACTGGGCCGGCCGGTGACCACCCACGGCGGGAGTTACTACTGCCACCACTGGAACCAGGACATGCAACGGCACTGGCTCGCGATACTCCCCGAGCGTCGCGAACTGGTGGCGGCGCGGCTGCTGCGCGACGTGTCCTCCGTCGCGCTGGACGACACCCGGAGCGCGGCCGCCGTACTCCCGTTGCTGGCCGAGTCCGGAGGCGTGGCGGGCCAGGCCACGCATCTGTGTGTGGCGTACGGTCTCGGGGCGCGACACCCCGAGGGTCGGCTCGCGGCGGTGGACGCCTTGCTGGTGCTCGCAACGCGTGAGCAGTTGGACGCGGCCCGACTGGGGACGGATCTCGGGGAGCTGGTGCGGAGCGGGGCCGTGAAGCCGTCGCGGCTCGCCGAGTCGGTGCGGACAGGGGCCGCGACCGGGGCGAACGCGACCATCTGGGGGATCCTCCGCCACACCCTGAGCGCGCTGCTCGCCGACCTCGACGGCGACGCCAAGCCCGCCCACGCACGGGCGCTCGGCGACCTCCTCGCCGTGGCCGCCGAGTGCGCGGAGCGGTCGGGAGCGCGGGGCGACCTGCCGTATCTGGCGCAGACGGCGGCCCGGGGCGGCTCGTCCCGGCTGGTCGCTCAGGCACGTCGACTGCGCAGTGCGCTGGTGGCGGAGGTGGCCGCATGACGTAGGAGGACAGGGCTGACCTCCGGTTCACCGCACTCACCAAAAGAACGGCAAAAGGTACAGAACCACGCTTTTACCGGTAGGTCACAGAGCGTTCGTGATCACGCAACACCCTTCCTTCACAGTGGATGCATGAGTCGAGACATGTCTGATGTGACGCGCGCGAAGCACGGGCGTCCGGTGCACCACTGGCGGCGGGACCTGGTGGAGCTGGCCGCGCTGTTCACGGCGGTCGCGGTGGCGGACGTCGTGGCGAATCTGGTGGGGCACGGGCCCGGCGGTCCGGTGCTGCTGGCGATCTCCGCGCTGGCGCTGATCGCCACGGCGGGGTTCCACACATGGTGGTCACGCCGCCACGGTCATGCGCCGCCGACGAGTGATACCGGTGCCCGGCCGGCCGCGACCGTGCGGCGGACCGGGCCCTCCGAATCGGAGCCCCCGTCCGAGTCCAGGTACGAGTCCGAGTCCGAGCAGTCGGCCGCGACGCCCGACGCCGTCGCCGAACCCGCCGCGCTGTGGCGGATGCGGACGACGGTGCAGGACGCGCCGGGATCGCTGGCGGTGCTGTGCACGGCGCTGGCCGGCCGGCAGGTCGACATCCTGAGCCTGCAGACGCATCCGCTGGCCGAGGGCACGGTGGACGAGTTCCTGCTGCGGGCACCGGGTGAGGTCCCGGCGTCCGAGATCACCCGGTTGGTGGCGTCGGCCGGTGGTTCGAGCACCTGGATCGAGCGGGCCGACGCCCACGATCTGGTGGACGCGCCGACCCGCGTCCTGGGTCTGGCCACGCGGACGGCCCTGGACGCGGCGGAACTGCCGCTGGCGCTACGGCAGTTGCTGGGCCGGTGCACCATCCGTTCGCTGCCCGCCAACGTTGTCGCCGGCAAGGGGCGCGAGCCGGAGTCGGTGCCGGTGGAGGGGTCGTTGGAGGACACGGTCATGCGGCTGCGGGCGCCGGAAGGCGGAGTGATCACAGTGGAGCGGCCGTATCTGCCGTTCACGCCCACCGAGTTCGCCCGGGCGCGGGCGCTGGTCGAGCTGGACGCCCGGCTCGGTCCGCGCATCCCGCGCAGCCAGGACGTACTGACGCTGCCCGAGGGCAACGCGATCACCGTGCGGCGCGCGGACACAGGTGATGTCGACGCGGCGAGGGAGATGCACGAGCGGTGCTCGGCGCGGACGCTGGGCATGCGGTATCACGGGCCGGTCGGTGACGCCGACCGCTATCTCAACCACCTGCTCTCCCCGCGCTACGGGCGGACGCTAGCCGTACAGACGGCCTCGGGACGGATCGTCGGACTCGGGCACCTGCTGTGGGACGGGGACGAGACCGAGGTCGCGTTGCTCGTCGAGGACGACTGGCAACGGCGGGGGATCGGGAGCGAGTTGCTGGGCCGGCTGGTGGGGATGGCTGTCGAGGCCGGGTGCGAGAGCGTGTATGCCGTGACGCAGGCGTCCAACACGGGGATGGTCGCGGCGATGCGGGGGCTTGAGCTGCCGCTGGACTATCAGATCGAGGAGGGGACGTTGGTGGTCACGGCTCGGCTGGGTGCGCGCAAGGCGGAGGCCGAGGGTGCCGTCGAAATCACGGAGTTCGGGAAGGCCGAAGCGCCGTAGTCAGTGCGGTTTCCTTGGCGGGTGCGGGTTCGCTGTGGCTGGTCGCGCAGTTCCCCGCGCCCCTGGGGAGGGGCGCAAGCGCCCCGTCCACATCTGTCCACAGGTCCTCTACGTCCTCCAAACCCACCGACAGTCTCAGTAGGCCGTCGCTCACGCCCGCGCCCCTCCTGTTCTCCGCGTCCATCACCCGGTGGCTGATGGACGCGGGATGCTGGATGAGGGTGTCCACGCTGCCGAGGCTTACCGCTGGAGTGATCAGGCGGACTCCCGCGATGACCTCGTGGGGGTCACCGTGGGGCTCGAAGGCGATCATCGCGCCGCCGATGCGCGGGTAGTGGACGCGGGCCACGCGCGGGTCGGCGGCGAGGCGGCGGGCAAGTTCGGCGGCGGTCGCGGAAGCGGCCCGTACCCGGATCGGCAGGGTCGCGAGGCCGCGCAGCAACAGATAGCCGGCCAGCGGATGCAGTACGCCGCCGGTCGCGAAGCGGACCTGGCGCAGTCGCCCGGCGAACTCCTCGTCGCAGGCCACCACTCCCCCCATCACATCGCCGTGCCCGCCGAGGTACTTGGTGGCGCTGTGCAGGACGAGGCGTGCGCCGTGTTCGGCGGGGCGTTGCAGGACCGGGGTGGCGAAGGTGTTGTCGGCGAGGAGCGGGACCGAGCCGCAGGAGTGGGCGACCGCGCGCAGATCGAGTTCGGCCAGGGTCGGGTTGGCCGGGGACTCGACGACGACCAGGCCCGTGTCCGGGCGCAGCGCGTCGGCGATCCCGGCCGGATCGGTCCAGGTCACCTCGGTGCCGAGCAGCCCGGCGGTGAGGAGGTGGTCACTGCTGCCGTAGAGGGGTCGTACCGCCACCACGTGCCGCAACCCCGTCGCGGCCCGCGCGAGCAGGACCGCGGTCAGGGCCGCCATGCCGCTGGCGAACGCCACCGCGCTCTCGGTGCCTTCGAGGCGGGCGAGGGCGGTCTCGAAGCGGGCGACGGTCGGGTTGCCGACGCGGCCGTAGACCGGCGGGCCGTCGGGTTCGGCGCCGGTGGCGGTGAAGGCGTCGACGCGGGCGGCCTCGGCACGGCTGTCGTACGACGGGTAGGTGGTCGACAGGTCGATCGGCGGGGCGTGCAGGCCCTGCCGGGCGAGGTCGTCGCGGCCGGCGTGCACGGCTTCGGTGGCCAGGGCGCGCGGGGGCGGGGAGGTGTGCAGGCTCGCTGAGTCCATGGACCGAAGGGTGAACAATCACCGGCCGCCACGGTCAGAGGCCCGTGTTACGTTCGGCCGATGAGCGAAAACGTCGTACTGGATCCGGTTGATCTGCATCTGCTGCGGTTGCTGCAGAACGACGCACGGGCGACGTATCGCGAGCTCGCGGCGCAGGTCGGGGTCGCGCCGTCGACCTGTCTGGACCGGGTGGCGCGGCTGCGCCGGGCCGGTGTGATCCTCGGGCATCAACTGCGGCTCGATCCGGCCAAGTTGGGACGCGGCCTGGAGGCGCTGCTGTCGGTGCAGGTCAGGCCGCATCGGCGGGAGTTGGTGGGGCCGTTCGTGGAGCGGATCCGGGCCCTGCCGGAGTCGCGGACCGTGTTCCATCTGACCGGTCCCGACGACTATCTCGTCCATGTGGCCGTCGCGGACATGGCCGATCTGCAGCGGCTGGTCCTGGACGAGTTCACGTCACGGCGCGAAGTGGCCCGGGTGGAGACCCGGTTGATCTTCCAGCAGTGGGACTGCGGGCCCTTGCTGCCGCTTGCCACGCCCGTAGCTGAATCGGGGTGACGGGAAGAAGTTCGGCGTATGAGGATGGTCCCCATGTCGCAGACCAACACCCCGCTGCCCCGGCAGGTGGCCGACGCCTACGTCGACGACCTCATCGCCCTCGACCCGGTCACCGGAACGTATCTCGGCGTGAAGGAGAGTTCGAGCAGGCTGACCGACCTCTCGCCCGCGGGTCAGGAGGCCCTCGCGGAGCTTCAGCGGGCGACGCTCACGAAGCTCGACGAGGCCGAGCTCCGGCCCGGAGCGGACGCTGACATCGAGCGCCGCTGCGCCCGCCTGCTGCGCGAACGACTCACCGCCCAACTCGCCGTGCACGAGGCCGAGGAGGGCCTCCGCGCGGTCGGCAACTTGCACACGCCCGCGCACGCGGTGCGCGAGGTGTTCACCCTGACGCCGACAGGGACCGACGAGGACTGGGCGGCGATCGCCGAACGGCTGCGCGCGGTGCCCACCGCGCTGGCCGGCTACCGCGAGTCCCTCCAACTCGGCCTGGACCGCAAGCTGTTCGCGGGCCCGCGCCCGACGGCCACCTTCATCGGCCAGCTCACCGAGTGGTCGGACACGGACGGCCAGGGACGCGGCTGGTACGAGGACTTCGCCTCGGCCGGTCCCGACTCCCTGCGCTCCGAGCTGGACGAGGCCGCGAGCGCGGCGACCGCCGCGCTGGTGGAGCTGCGCGACTGGATGCGGGACGTGTACGCGCCCGCGATCGAGGGCGCGCCGAACACGGTGGGCCGTGAGCGGTACGTGCGCTGGGCGCGCTATTTCAACGGCACGGAGCTCGACCTCGACGAGGCGTACGCGTACGGCTGGTCCGAGTACCACCGGCTGCTCGCCGAGATGAAGCGGGAGGCCGAGAAGATCCTGCCCGGCGCCGAGACCCCGTGGGTGGCACTGGCGCACCTCGACGAGGACGGCCGGCACATCGAGGGCGTCGACGAGGTCCGCGTCTGGCTCCAGGGCCTGATGGACAAGGCGATCGAGGAACTGGACGGCACCCACTTCGAACTCGCCGAGCGGGTACGGCGGGTGGAGTCGCACATCGCGCCCCCGGGCAGCGCGGCGGCACCGTACTACACCTCCCCCTCGTCGGACTTCTCGCGGCCGGGCCGCACCTGGCTGCCGACGATGGGGCAGACCCGGTTCCCGGTCTACGACCTCGTCTCGACCTGGTACCACGAGGGCGTCCCCGGCCATCACCTCCAACTCGCCCAGTGGGCGCACGTCGCCGACGACCTGTCCCGCTACCAGGCCTCCGTCGGCATGGTCAGCGCCAACGCCGAGGGCTGGGCGCTGTACGCGGAGCAACTGATGGACGAACTGGGCTTCCTGGGCGACGCGGAGGAGCGACTCGGCTTCCTCGACGGGCAGATGATGCGGGCCACCCGGATCATCGTCGACATCGGCATGCACCTGGAGCTGGAGATTCCGGCGGACTCGCCGTTCCACCCCGGTGAGCGGTGGACGCCGGAGCTGGCCCAGGAGTTCTTCGGGGCGCACAGCAGCCGGCCGGCGGACTTCGTGGAGAGCGAACTGACCCGCTATCTCACGATCCCGGGCCAGGCCATCGGCTACAAACTCGGCCAGCGGGCCTGGCTGTTGGGCCGGGAGAACGCGCGGCAGCGGCACGGCGACGCCTTCGACCTGAAGGCGTGGCACATGGCCGCATTGTCGCAGGGTTCACTGGGGTTGGACGACCTGGTGGACGAGCTGTCGCAGTTGTGACGCCCATCTGACGCACGTGAGTGACATGTCGGCGGCCGGGTCCGGGAGTTGAGGACCCGGCCGCCGCTTGCGTCTGAGGCCAGGGACGAAGTCCCGCAAGCCGTCCGCCAGTTCCGGGGCACGGTCGCCGCCTGCATCCGGCGCCGGAGCCCCTCAACCGCCCGCCGGTTCCCAGGCGCGACCAACACCTGCATCCCGACACCGGTGCCGAACGCCCTTCAACCACACGCCCGTTCCACGAAATAACAGCAGCCCGCCACCGGCGCCGAAGTCCCGTGCCCCGCACGGCAGTTCCAGGACGCGACCGGCACCCGCATCCGCCACCGAGTGCCGACGCCCTGTCCCACCCCGCCCCGCCGCGCTACCCGTCAGCCAGAAAGCCTTCGCAGTTGGACCAGTCCGAGCCAGGTCTCCGGGCCCGGTTGGGCCTGACCCGCGCGGACCGTGTAGCGGCCCGGTTCCAGGTCTACCTTCAGGTGTTCCGTGCCTTCCGAGTCGCGTCCGGGCCAGGCCGAGTCGAAGAGGACGAGCGGTCCGGGTACGTGCCACTCCACCTCGTTCTCCCAGATCGCGCAGGCGAGCGCGGCGGGCACGCCGGCCAGTGCCTCGTCCTCGGAGTTCGCGGCGCACCACCGTACGAACGTGCCGTGTTCCGGCAGGAAGGCGGTCGACGCGGGATCCTCGCCGAGGACCAGCGCCGCGCTGTCGCCCACGGGCAGCAGGCCGGCGTATCCACCGACCTCGCACGCCCGGTCGTAGTCCGAGGCGAGTTCGTCACCGTCGGCTCCCGTCCAGAACGGCAACACCGTCTCCGGCACCGCTATGAGCGGCCCGCCGCCCGACTCCACCCACTGCACCGCCGTTCCCGGCTCCGCGTATCGCGCCATGGGCAGAACCTAACGCACAGCCATCCCACATGTTCGCGGTTCGGGAGACCCGCGTGTCCGGGCGGCCTGCACGCGAACTCGCCTGCCGGGGCGCCCAGTTGAAGGACGGCGCGCGGGATTCAGCAGCCGCAGTCGCCCGCCGCGACCGGCGCCGTCAACGAATCGACCACACCTCGCTCACGCCCCTCCCACGTCTCGAACTCGAAGCCCTCACGCACCCAGTACTCGAAACCCCCGAGCATCTCCTTGACCTGGTACCCGAGTTCGGCGAGCGCGAGGGCGGCGCGGGTGGCGCCGTTGCAGCCCGGGCCCCAGCAATACGTCACGACCGGCACGGACTTGTCGAGGAGAGCCTCGGCCTGTGCGGGGACGAGCGCGGTGGGGAGGTGGACCGCCCCGGGGATGTGCCCCTGGTCCCAGGACTCGGTGGACCGTGAGTCGAGGACGACGAAGCCGGGATCGCCGCCGGCCGCGAGCGCGGCGGCCACGTCGGAGACGTCGGCGTGGAAGGCGAGGCTCGCACGGAAGTGGGCGACGGCTGCCGCGGGCGCGGCGGGGGCGACCCGCAGTACGGGGTTGACGGCGGTGATGCTGCTCATGGTCCGGCCTTTCACGAGGTGAAACGGGGTGCCGCAAAGCGTCACGAGGTGTCCCTACGGCCAGAAATCTACGGTCGCCGCCCCGCTCCCTGAAGGGACGATCCCCGCCGTTCCCCTTGATCCGCCGGGGATTCCCCTGCTATTCCTCAGGGATGACCGCGCATTCCCCTTACTCCCCGGACGCCACCGACTGGCGCATCCTCGACGTCCTCCAGCGGGAGGGCCGGACCGGCTTCGCCGAGCTGGCGCGTGCCGTCTCCATGTCCGCGAGCGCGGTCACCGAGCGGGTGCGGCGGCTGGAGGAGGCCGGGGTGATCCAGGGGTACGCGGCGGTCGTGGACCCGGAGCGACTGGGCCTGCCGATCCTGGCGTTCGTGCGGCTGCGCTATCCGAACGGCAACTACAAACCCTTCCACGACCTGGTCGCGGTGACGCCGGAGATCCTGGAGGCGCATCACATCACGGGCGACGACTGCTTCATGATCAAGGTCGCGGCCCGTTCGATGCGCCACCTGGAGGAGGTCTCGGGGAAGATCGGCGCCCTGGGATCGGTCACCACCAGCGTCGTCTACTCCTCACCGCTCCCCCGCCGACCGCTGGGCCACTGACCTCGCAGACCTCACTGCCCCCGCTGCCGTACGGCCGACCCGTCCCGCCCCTTCACGACCTCCAACTGCGCGTGGATGCGCCGCCGCAGATCGGCGACATGGCTGACGATGCCGACGCTGCGGTCCCGTTCGCGCAGGGAGTCGAGGACGTCGAGGACCTCGTCGAGGGTCTGCTCGTCGAGGCTGCCGAAGCCCTCGTCGATGAAAAGGGTGTCGAGCCGGACCCCGCCGGCCTCGTCGGTGACCACGTCCGCGAGCCCGAGTGCGAGGGCGAGCGAGGCGAAGAACGTCTCGCCGCCGGACAGCGTCGCCGTGTCCCGCTCCCGCCCGGTCCACGCGTCGACGACATGCAGCCCCAGTCCGCTACGGCCGCGCCCGGCCCGGTCGTCGGAGTGGACGAGGGTGTAGCGGCCGGACGACATGCGCTGCAGCCGTACGGTCGCCGCCGCGGCCACCTGTTCCAGCCGGGCCGCGAGGACGTACGACTCCAGGCGCATCCGGCGTTCGTTGTCGGCCGAGGTGCCCGCGGTGAGGGCGGCGAGGCGGGCCACCCGGTCGTACTCCTCGCGCAGCGGCGCCAGTTGACGTGCCCCGGCGGCCGATCGGGCGGAGAGCCGGTCGAGTTCGGCGCAGCGCCGGGCCGCCGCGTCGGACGTGGAGGCGGCGTCACGGGTCCGCTGCACGGCCGCGGTGGCGGTGCGCTGCGCCAGGTCGAGGTCGGCGGGGGCCTGTCGCGCGGCTGCCGCCGTGTCGGCCTCCGCGAGGACGGCCTGGACGGCGGCCTCCTCCGACTGCCAGGCGTCCAGGCGCCGTTGGAGCTCGCGATGGGCGGTGTCGTCGAGGAGGGCGGCGGCAGCGGCCTGCGGGGTGTCGAACCCGGCGCGGAAGGCGGCGTCGGCGAGCCGGGCGTCGGCGTCCTTGAGGCGCTGCGCGGTGTCCTCGGCGATACGGACGGCGTCGGCGGCGTCGGTGAGCAGCGCGGCCTGCCGCTCCAACTGGGCGGCACGCGTGGCCACACTGTCGGCGGTGCCCCGCGAGTGCGTCAACTCCCCTTCCAGGGCGGCCTGTTCGCGTTCCAGGCTGTCGCGGAGGGTCGTACGGGAAGCGGCTCGGACCGCGGCCTGCTGCTGGATCTCGGTCCGTCGGACGTGCTCCTGCTCGGCCCGGCGCAGTTCCTCGGTGGCGGGGTGCAGCCAGGACGCGTCCCGCCGCGCCTGCTCGTAGAGCTGCCCCAACTCCGCGACCTCGTCGGCGAGTCGACCGGTCGGCGCGTCACCCGCCTCGGCGGTGGCGGCGGCGAGGGCTTCCCGTACGACGCCCAGGCGGCGCTCGGCCTCGGTGCGCTGTTCCTCGGCGCGCTGGTGGGCGGTGAGGGCCTGCTCCTCCGCCGCGCGGTCGACGTGCCCGGCGGATTTACGGGCGGGGGCGGGGTGTTCGGTGGCCCCGCAGACGGCGCAGGGTTCGCCGTCGGTGAGGTGGGCGGCGAGTTCGGCGGCGATGCCGCTCAGCCGCTGTTCCTTGAGGTCGAGCCAGTGGGCGCGGGCCGTCAGGGCACGGTCGGCCGAGGCGAGCACCTGCCGCTGGGCGTCCTCGGTGTCACCGGCGAACTCGTCCCGCTGCCGGGCCGCCCCGAGCCGTCGCTCGGCGGGTTCGCGCCGGACGCCGAGCTGTTCGGCCCGGGTGGTGGCCTCCTGCGCCGACTCGATCCGTGCCTGAAGTCCCGCGCGGGTCGTGTCCCACTCGGCGAGCCAGGCCTCGGCCTCCTGTCGGACGTCCTCGTCGGCGCGCTCCTGCCGGTCCAACTCGGCACGCTCCACGCCGAGTTCGGTGAGTCGTTGCTCGGCGCGACGGGCCGACTCGAGTCCGCCCAGCTCCTCGGCGGCCCGGCGGGCGGCGGCGGCGAGTCCGGCCGCGCCGGCGTCCGCGAAGGTGTCCGGCAGCAGGTGCCGCGCGCGTGCCTCGGCCCGGGTGGCGTCCCGGTGCTCGGCGTCGGCGGCGTCCCGCAGGTCCAGCGCCGGCGCCACCGCCTCCGCCTTCCGGGCCCGCTCCATCCGCGCCTGCGCCTGCCGGTAGCCGTCGGCCCGCTCCGCCATGAGCGCGGCCCGCTCCCGCGCCTGCGCGAACCGCTGTTGCAGGCGCGCCAGTTCGCGTACGTCGGCCAGCTCGCGGTCGGCGGCGGCCTGGGCGGACTCGGCGGCGGCGAGGCGGCTGTGCGCGACGGCGAGTTGTTCGCGCGCGGTGCTGCGGGCGACGGCCGCCGCGCTCAACACCGCGTCGGCGAGGCCCGGTTCGCCCGGGGCGAGGTCGGGCAGCTCCATGGCGTCGCCGGCCGCCTGCTGCATGCGGTGCGCGTCGGCGAGCAACTCGGCATCGCCCTCGCGGACTTGGGACTCGGTGGCCCGGCGCCGCTCGGCGAGCCGCTTCTCGACCTCGGCGAAGCGGTGGGTGTCGAAGAGCCGGCCGAGCAGCTTGCCGCGCGCCTCGGCGTCCGAGCGCAGGAAACGTGCGAACTCGCCCTGGGGCAGCAGCACGACCTGGCAGAACTGCTCCCTGCTCATCCCGAGGAGCTGGGTGATCTCCTCGCCGATCTCCTGGTGCGAGCGGCTGAGGTCCTTCCAGACGGCGGTCGTCGCGTCGTACTCGCGCAGCCAGCTCTGTGCCTTGTCCAGGGTGCTGCCGGTGCCGCGTTTCTTGGGGCGCTCCCAGGGCGGCTGCCGGGTGAGCTCCAACCGCCGCCCGGCGACGGTCAGTTCGAGCCGCACCTCGGTGCGCGTGCCGGCCTCCGCGTGGTCGCTGCGCAGGGACATGCCCTGGCCGGACTGACGGACGCCGGGCACCGAGCCGTAGAGCGCGTAGCACACGGCGTCGAGGACGGAGGTCTTGCCGGCGCCGGTGGGCCCGTGCAGGAGGAAGAGCCCGGCGGAGGAGAGTTCGTCGAAGTCGACGGTCTGGGAACCGCCGAAGGGGCCGAAGGCGGTGATGTCGAGCCGATGCAGCCTCATCGCACACCCTCTCCTGCCGAGGGCCGCGCGCTCACGGCGCCACCTCCCGTACGACCGAGTCCGCGCGCACCGCGTCGAACGCCTCCTGGAGCACGGTCTGTTCGTCCTCGTCGGGCCCGGCGCCGCGCACATGGGCCACGAAGTCGTCGGCGATCTCACGGTCGTCGCGGCCCGCGAGACGCCGGGCGTAGGACACGTCGGGGTCGTCGGCGGTCCGCTCGGGGGCGAAGACGAGGCTGAGCGTGTGTGGGAAGCGCTCGGTGAGCCGGGCCATCGGGTCGGCCGGGCGCACCGGGTCGGTGAGCGTCGCCTCGACCCATGCCTCCTCGTGCCGCGCGAGGGCGGGATCGTCGAGCAGGTTCTCCAACGCGCCCCGGATCCGGGCCAGTTCGCGCGGTACCGGGCAGTCGAGGCGCTCGGCGGTGACGGCTCCGTCGGCGGCGAGGTCGATGAGCCACATGCTCTTGCGGTGGTCGGCCTCGGAGAAGGAGTACGGGAGGGGGGAGCCCGAGTAGCGGACGCGTTCGGTGATCGTCTGGGAGCCGTGCAGATGCCCGAGGGCCACGTAGTCGACGCCGTCGAAGACCCCGGCCGGTACGGCGGCGACTCCGCCGACGGTGATGTCCCGCTCGCTGTCGCTGGCCTCGCCGCCGGTGACGAAGGCATGCGCGAGGACCACGGAACGGGTACCGGGCGCGCGGCCGGCCAGGTCGGCGCGGACGCGCTCCATCGCGGCGGCCAGCACGGCCTCGTGCCCGGCCTTCTCCACCCCGAACTCGGCCTTCACCAGGGCGGGTTCGAGATACGGCAGTCCGTAGAAGGCGACGTCGCCGAACGCGTCCGGGATCACCACGGGCGTCCCGCAGGCCGCCGGCTCGGTCCGCAGGTGGATGCCCGCCCGGTCGATCAGACCGGCGCCGACGCCGAGGCGGCGGGCCGAGTCGTGGTTCCCGGAGATCATCACCGTGGGCACGCCCAGGTCGGCGAGCCGGTGCAGGGTGTCGTCGAACAGCTCGACCGCTGCCAGCGGGGGCACCGCCCGGTCGTACACGTCTCCCGACACGACCACCGCGTCCACGGCGTGCTCGCGCACGGTGGTGACGAGGTGGCTCACGAAGTCGGCCTGGGCGGCGAGCATGTTCACGCGGTGGAACGCCCGGCCCAGGTGCCAGTCGGAGGTGTGCAGCAGTTTCATGGAGCCACCACGCTAGCGCCTGTGGGCCCCCTGCTTCACCACGGCCACACACTCGCCCCCGCCCCGACGAACGGAACGCCGGGAATATCCCCTATGTCATCGCCGAACATGCTTTATGTCATCGCCTGGTACACGAGGTTCCGCACCTGGCGGCGCAGCGGCGTCCGGTGCTTGCCCCAGGTGACGACCTGGGTGCAGAAGACCGCCGTGACCCCGTCGACCGGGTCCACGAAGAAGTGGGTGTTCGCGGCACCGGACCAGCCGAACTCCCCCTTGTTGCCGAACGAGCCCGCGCCCACCGGATCCATGACGACGTAGAACCCCAGCCCGAAGCCGCAGCCGCGCTGCTCGTCCTCGGGGTACAGCCCGAAGGAGTCGAGGTCGGCGCCGCCGGGCAGATGGTTGGCCGTCATGTGCGCGAGGGTCCGGGGGGGCCGAGCAGCCGCTCGCCGTCCAGTTCGCCGCCGCGTACGAGCATGGCCGCGAACCGGTGATAGTCCTCCAGGGTCGACACCAGTCCGGGGACCCCGCTGCCGGACGGGAACCGCGCGGGCTCGCGGAAGGTGGGCCGCAGTTCCTGGTTCACGACGAGCCGGCCCGACGCGGGGTCCGGGCTGTACACCTCGGCGAGGTCCGGCAGCCGCTCGGGCGCGAACGTCGTGTCGGTCATCCCGAGCGGGCCGAGCACGTGCGTCTCGACGAAGGTGTCCAGGCTCTCGCCGCCGACGACCTCGATGATCCGGCCCAGGACGTCGGCGCCCAGGGAGTAGTTCCAGGCGGTGCCCGGCTCGAACAGCAGCGGCAGGGCGCCCACGTCGGCGCACATCTGCCGCAGTGTCGCGCCCGGCAGCGGCAGCACGTCCTGGCCGGCCTGCCGGTACAGCGCGTCCACCGGGTTCATGTGGGTCCTGAGCCTTCGCGGTACCGGACGAAGCGCTGCCTCCACCACCGCAGACGGTGGTCAGGAGCGCGAGCCCGGCGGCACCGGCCGTGGCTGTGAGAGCGAGACGCGAGCGGGTCATCTGAACCTCCGGCGTTGAGGCGTCGAATGGGAACGCGGGGTTCACCGGGCGTGGGGACGGAGGCCACCGCCGTGGGGGCCGCTCCGCTGCGTGAGTCCGCGGGAAGTCGGGCGGCAGGACGATCACGCCATGAGCGAGTGTCCCTAAATGTGCCGCTTCAGGGAAGTACGTAGGCGAATCTGCCGTTCGGCCCACTCTTGTGGAGTCCGGGCCGGGCAAGGGGTACGAAGTGGGCTCATTATTCGGTCGGCCGTTCCGATCCCCGCACGACATCAGTCCGCTGAACGGACCGTCGCACGGAAACGGCGTCCCCCGGGCCTCTCCGTGAGCGGTCGGGTACCGGCGGCCGGGTCCCGTCCTCCCCCGCGGCCGGAAAACCCCAACTCCCTTGTCGCACACATGTGCTGCGCTAATCTCACGTCACACGCACCACGCGAGAGACACAGGGTCCCCATGCCAGGCGAGTACCGCGGTCGGTCCGAAACGATGGCCTATGCGGCAGCGGGGATGGAACCGCCTCCCGTGGTCCCGTTGCGGAAGAACGACCCCCGGCAGGCGGGCCCGTACCGGCTGCTGTCGGTGCTCGGCAGCGGTGGGATGGGCCGCGTCTATCTCGGCCGCGACGCCACCGGCGCCACCGGCCCGGCCGCCGTGAAGGTGATCCGGCCCGAGTACGCGGAGGACCCGCTCTTCCGCCGGCGCTTCGAGCGCGAGGTCGGCGCGCTGGACAGCATCCGAGGGGCGCACATCGTACGGCTGCTGGGCAGCGGCTGTGACGAGGATCTGGTCTGGGTCGCCACCGAGTACATACCCGGGCCCACCCTCGCGGAGCTGGTCGACGCGCGCGGGCCGGTCGACGCGGCGGCGGCCTGGCGGTTGCTGGCCGACGTGGGACGGGCGATCGAGGCGATCTGGCGTGCGGGGATCGTGCACCGCGACCTCAAGCCGTCCAACGTCATCCTGGGTGCCGACGGCGCCCGCGTCATCGACTTCGGTGTCGTCCAGGCCGGCGACGGCACCTCGATCACCGTCACCGGCCAGAACGTGGGCACCCCCGCCTACATGTCCCCCGAGCAGGTCCGCGGCCGGGAGGTGACCGCCGCCTCCGACATCTTCTCGCTGGCCTCCATGCTCACCTACGCCGTCGCCGGGGAGGCGCCGTTCGGCGAGGGCACGGGCGTCGACGTGCTGCACCGGGTGGCGTTCGACGCGCCCCGGGAGGACGTCCTGGAGAAGGTCGCGGGCGTCGACGCGGAACTGGCCGCGTTCATCCACACCTGCCTGGACAAGGACCCCGAGCTGCGGCCTTCGCCCGAGGCGGTGTTCAGGACGGCCATCGGACACCAGTTGTCCGCCCCGGTCGGCGATCCGCCCCGGGTCCCCGAACGGCCCGACGCCCGTCCCTCCGTGGCGCCCCCGGCCCCGCCCACTCCTCCCGCCGTGCCCGGGAAACACGCGAGCTCCCCCGGAAGACGCGTGAACACCCTTGGAAAACGCGGGAAGTTGATCGCGGGTGCCGTCGCCGCGGCGGCCGTGCTCGTCGCCGGCAGCATCACCGCGACCGTGCTCCTGCTGCGGCCCGACGACCCCGGGGCGCCGCCCGGCGCCCGGGCGGACGCACCCCCGGCATCCGCCGTACCGGACAACTCGCCCTCGGCACGGGGCAGTTCACCGAGTACGGCGGCGACGAAGCCCGGGGCGCCGCAGAGCCCGTCGCGCGCGCCGGCCACCCAAGACCCCGCGAGCCTCGACATCCGGCTCGCCTCCTGTGTCACCGAACTCGTCTCGGGCTCCCACGGCGACTGCGTCAAGGCGCTCCAACTCCTGCTCGGCGGCCACGGGTTGCACGTCACGGTCGACGGCGAGTTCGGGCAAGCCACGGCCGACGCGCTGAAGGCCTTCCAGACGGAGGCCGGAACCACCGCCGACGGAACGGTCGACGCTCAGACCGCGACACTGCTGTACGGCACACCGCGCGGGCCGGTCCGGACCGGTTCGGTGACCGTCACCGAGAGCGTCCACGCCGTCGATGTCGCCCGGTGTCTCGACGCCCACGTCAGCGCCGTACAGGTGTGGGCGTGCAACGGCACGGCACCCCAGAAGTGGGCGCTGTTCCCCGTGCCCGGGCACGACTCCCAGTATCTGGTGGTCAATCAGGGCAGCCACGACTGCCTGGACGCCGACGCCGGTACGGCCGGCCAGAACTTTTCGAAGATCCGGGCCAGGAGCTGCGACGGGCTGAGCGCGCAGCGGTGGCAACTGGGCGGCGCCGGGACCCTGGTCAGTGTCCCGGACGGTTTCTGTCTGGACGCGGAGGCCTCCGAGTCGGGGCAGAACGGTCAGACGGTGCAGACCTTCGGCTGCGCGGGCAGCTCCAACCAGGTCTGGAAATGGGCCTCTTGACGGTTCGTCAGGCGTCGCCGTACGCCTCGCCGCCCAGCTCCAGTTGCGCCGTCCCCGCGGTCGCATCGGCCAACCACCCCCGGAACGCGTCCACTTCGGCGTCCGGGAGGCCGATCTCGATCGTGACCGCCTCGCCGTAGCGGACGTCCCTGACCTCGCGGCCGGTGGCGCGCAGGTCGTTCTGGATCTTGCCCGCGCGCTGGTGGTCGACGGTCACCGTGGCGAGGCGGAAGCGGCGGCGGGTGATCGTGCCGAGGGTGTCGAGGGCCTCGCCGACCGAGCCGCCGTAGGCCCGGATGAGGCCGCCCGCGCCGAGCTTGACGCCGCCGTAGTAGCGGGTGACGACGGCGACGACGTACCGCATGTCGCGGCGGAGCAGCATCTGGAGCATGGGGACGCCCGCCGTGCCGCCGGGTTCGCCGTCGTCGCTCGCCTTCTGGATCGCGGCGTCGGCGCCGATGACGTAGGCGAAGCAGTTGTGGGTGGCGTCCGTGTGTTCCTTGCGGATGCGGGCGACGAAGGCCTGGGCCTCCTGTTCGGTGGCCGCCGGGGCGAGGGCGCACAGGAAGCGGGAGCGGTTGACCTCGGTCTCGTGCACGCCCGGGCGGGCCACTGTGCGGTACTCGTCCTGCATCCGGCCAGCCTATGCGCAGGGTCAGGGGTCGCCCCCGATCCGGGTGCGGGTGACGATGTGGTGGATACTCGCTCCTCGTTGCCCGGACCCCGGGCACGGTCGTCCGATCGCAGGGAGTTCTCAGCATGACCGGCGCGCAGGTGGAGCCTACGGAGAGCACGGAGTCCGGCGGTTCAGAGTCCGCCGCCGAGCGCTGCCGGACCTGGCTCCTGGACGGTCTGAGCGAGCAGAGCGCCCGGCACCCGGGCCCGCACGCCACCCCGAACCCGGAGCACGAGGGTCACCGCTGGTGGCGGGTCATGTGCCTGACCGGCGTCGACTACTTCTCCACGCTCGGCTACCAGCCGGGTATCGCCGCGCTCGCCGCCGGGCTGCTCTCCCCGCTGGCGACGGTCGTCCTGATCGGGCTGACGCTGCTCGGGGCGCTGCCGGTCTACCGGCGGGTGGCGCACGAGAGCCCGCACGGCGAGGGGTCGATCGCCATGCTGGAGCGGCTGCTGCCGTGGTGGTCGGGGAAGATCTTCGTCCTGGTGCTGCTGGGCTTCGCGGCGACGGACTTCATGATCACGGTCACCCTGTCGGCGGCGGACGCGGCGGCACACGTCGTGGAGAACCCGTTCGCGCCGGGCTGGATGCACGGCGGCAACACCTGGATCACGCTCGTACTCGTCGGCGCGCTGGGCGCGGTCTTCCTCAAGGGGTTCCGGGAGGCCATCGGCATCGCCGTGGTGCTGGTGGGCGTGTATCTCTCGCTCAACGTGGTGGTCCTCGCGGTGTCCGCCTGGGAGGTGCTGAGCCATCCGGTGAAGATCGGCGACTGGACGGACGCGATGACGGCCGCGCACTCCTCGCCGCTCGCGATGGTCGGGGTCGCGCTGCTCGTGTTCCCGAAACTCGCGCTCGGCATGTCCGGCTTTGAGACCGGTGTGGCGGTGATGCCGCAGGTCAAGGGCGATCCGACGGACACCTGGGAGAAGCCGACGGGCCGCATCCGCGAGACCCGCAGGCTGCTCACCACGGCTGCCGTGATCATGTCGTGCTTCCTCCTCCTCTCCAGCCTGGCGACGACGATCCTGATCCCGCAGAGCGCGTTCAAGACGGGCGGCCCGGCGAACGGCCGCGCGCTCGCCTATCTCGCGCACGAGCACCTGGGCCAGGTCTTCGGCACGTTCTACGACGTCTCGACGATCGCGATCCTGTGGTTCGCGGGCGCGTCCGCGCTCGCCGGGCTGCTGAACCTCGTACCGCGCTATCTGCCGCGCTACGGCATGGCGCCGGAGTGGACGCGGGCGGTGCGCCCGCTGGTCCTCGTGTTCATGGTGACGGCCGTCCTGATCACCCTGTGGTTCCACGCGAGCGTCGACGCGCAGAGCGGCGCGTACGCGACCGGCGTCCTGGTGCTGATGCTCTCGGCGGCCTTCGCCTCCACGGTCACCGTGCACAAGCGGGGCCACCGCAAGGCCACGCTCGGGTTCGGCACGATCACCGCCGTGTTCGCGTACACCCTGGTCGCGAACGTCGTCGAACGGCCCGACGGCATCAAGATCGCGGGCATCTTCATCGTGCTGATCCTGGTGACGTCGTTCGGTTCGCGCATCCGCCGCGCCTTCGAACTCCGCGCCGCCGAGGTTACGTTCGACGACACGGCCGCCCGTTTCATCGACGAGGCGGCCCGCTCCGGCCCGCTGCGGCTGATCGCCAACGAGCCGCAGGAACACAGCAGTCGGGAGTACCGCGCCAAGGAGTACAGCCAGCGCGAGCACACCCACATACCGGACGGTGGCCCGGTGCTCTTCGTGGAGGTGATCGTCCGCGACTCCTCGGACTTCACCGCGGACATCGCCGTGCACGGCGACAACAAGTACGGGGTGCGGCGGCTCAGAGTCGAGGGCCCCACGGTGCCCAACTCGATCGCCGCGGTCCTGCTGGCCCTGCGGGACCGCACCGGCGAGGTCCCCCACGCCTACTTCGACTGGACCGAGGGCAACCCGGTCAGCCACCTGATCCGCTTCCTCGTCTTCGGCGACGGCGAGGTCGCACCGGTCACCCGCGAGGTACTGCGCCGCGCGGAACCGGACCGGCATCGGCGGCCCCGCGTCCACGTCGGCTGACCGCCGTGAGACTTCTGGTCGTCGGCGGCAGCGGCTTCCTGGGCACGGAACTCGTCCGCCGGGCCACGGCAGCGGGCTGGGACCTGGCGGCCACGTACTGCTCCTCCCGCCCCGGCAGCGCGCCCGGAGTCACCTGGCATCGCCTCGACCTCCGTGCCCCCGCCTGCCTCGACGAGCTGCTGACCGAGGTCGCCCCGGACGCGATCGTCAACGCCACCAGCGGACAGAGCGACTGGTCGGTCACCGCCGACGGCTCGATCCACGTGGCGATGGCCGCGGCACGCCACGGCTGCCGCCTGGTCCATGTCTCCAGCGACGCCGTGTTCTCCGGTTCCCGGATCTCCTACGACGAGTCGTGCCTGCCCGACCCGGTCACCCCGTACGGTGCGGCGAAGGCCGCCGCCGAGACCGCCGTGCGCCTCCTGGCACCGGCCGCCGCGGTAGCCCGCACCTCGCTGATCATCGGCGACGGTGGCTCCGCGCACGAGCGGATGGTCCACGACCTGGCCGCCGGGACCCGCGACGGCGTCCTGTTCACCGATGTCGTCCGCTGCCCGGTGCATGTCGATGACCTGGCCGCCGCCCTGCTCGAACTCGCCGTGTCCGACCGGGCCGGGATGTTCCACCTCGCCGGCCCGGACGCCCTCAGCCGTCACGAACTCGGGGTCCTCATCGCCCGGCGCGACGGACTCGACGCGGCCCGGCTGCCGGCCGGACGCCGGACGGGCACCGCCCTGCCCGGCGCCTTGGACGTCCGCCTGGTCGGCACCGCCACGCGGCGGCAGCTCCGGACCCGGCTGCGCGGCGCCCGGGAGTTCCTCCAAGTCCCTTAACCGCGGCCCGACTTCACGTCTTCTTGCCCCTCGGGACGATCAGGTCCGTCAGCAGGGCGGTGCCCGGGGCGAGGTCCTGCCAGGTGCTGCCGTGCCAGGCCAGGACCGCGATCGCCGAGGTCGGGTACTTCACCCGGACCTCGTCGAGCGCGTCGTCGAGACTGTCACCGGCGAGTTCGAGGACCAGTTCCTCCAGGCCGGGGTTGTGCCCGATCAGGAGCAACGTCTCGACCTCGGGCGGCACTTGGTGAACGGCGTCGAGGAGTTCCGGCACGTCGGCCGCGTACAGCTCCGGCTCGTACCGCACCGGCGGTGGGGTGCCCCACTCGGCGGACGCCAACTCCCAGGTCTGGCGCGCCCGTACGGCCGTGGAGCACAGGGCGAGGTCCGGCAGGGAGTCGGTCTCGGCGAGCGCGATGCCGGCCGCCGGGGCGTCGCGGCGCCCGCGTGGGGCGAGGGGGCGCCGGTGGTCGGGAACGCCCTCGGGCCAGGCGGACTTGGCGTGCCGCAGGACGACCAGGCGGCGCAGCGGGCGGGCTCCGAAACGGGCGGCGTTCACGCCAACGACCCGATGTCACGGGTGAGTTCGAGCCCGAGGAGCCGGTCCGCGTAGGCGTACGTCTCGAAGCGGGCGCCGTCGGGCACGTCGGGCCAGGTCTCCACCCGGCGCAGCACCCGCAGCACCTCGGGCACGTTCAGGTCGTCCTCCCAGGCGGTCCGCAGTTCAACGCGCACCTCGTCGGGCACCGGCCGCGAGGGCCTGCGCGCCCAGCCTGCGACCGACCCGCGCCAGTGCGCCAGCGTCTGCCGTGCCTCGTCCAGGGCCGCCGCGTCGAGGCGTAGCGGCAGGTCCCGGGGGTGCGAGAGCAGGGCGAGGCGGAGCGCGCCCGGGTCGGAGAGGTCGGGCGCGGCGGTCGTAGGCGAATCGGCGGGGGCCACGGCGACCAGGACTCCCCCGGGTGTCTCATCGGCCTCGGCCGCCACGTGGAGGACCTGGGCCTCGCCGAGTCCGGCGCCCAGGTCCGCGCCGTCCTCGAAGGGCCGTATGCCCAAGGCTCTTGCGGCGGCGCGGAGTTCGGCCTGTTCGTGGTCGCCGGTGAGGAGCGACCAGACGGGGGTGCCGCCGAGTTCCAGGGCGCGGACGAGGAGGTCGCTGACGAGGAGCACTCGTAGGGTCGTGGGGCCGAGGCCGGACGCGTGCGCCTCGACCCTGGTCAGGCCACGGCGGGCGGGGGCGGCTTCGACGGGCTCGCCGGTTCGGGCGTCGATGATGCGCAGCACGGCCTGAGCGTAGGCGGGCGGAGGGCCGTACGCATGCATGTTCGCTCTGTTCCGGCCGAGGTGGCGGGATTCACGCCGGTCTGTCCGGTACGACGAGGTGCGTGACCTGGCCTGCGTTCACCCGTTCGACCATCCCGCCTTTCGCGGAGACCGGTGGGGCGTGTGGGGTGGGAGCAGCCGAGCCGCATCGCACACGATTCGACCCCGGAGACTCCTGATGACCGACCGCCGCACGTTCCCCCACGGACACCCGTCGCCGATGCCGGTTCGACGGCGGCCGCCCCTCCTCCTGACCGCCGCGTTCCTCGCCGCTACCGCGCTTCTGCCGCCCGGCGTCGCCGCCGCCGCGCCGCTCCGCGCCGATGTTCTGGGCGGTGGCGTGACCATCGTGCCGGGGCGGTCCGGGCTGGTGGAGATCAGCGGGTACAAGGGTGCCGCCCTGCCGGCCGGGTCCTCGCTGCGGCTGACCGCGCCCGCCGGGGCCCGGGTCACGGGTATGCCGCTCGCCGACACGGCGCGGTTCCAGGGCTCGGTGACCGCCGACGGCGCGAGCGGCACGTACGTCTACGTCCGTGACTCGGGGGCCGGTTCGTCGAAGGACAGCGGCTATCCGTTCGCGCTCACCGTGGACGAACGGGCGGTGCCCGGGACACGGCTGCCGGGGTGTGCCGTCGTGCTGACCGACGCGGGTGGGGTCCGGCGCGCGTCCGGCGGGTGCACCGTGACCGTGGGCATGCCCGGGCCGACGCTGGGCGAACCGGCGGGCGGCACGTTCGTGTCCGGCGCGGCGCGGATCGCCGGGACCTCCTATCCGGGGGCGCGGGTGAGTGTCATGGACGCGGCCGAGCGCAAGGTGTGCGGGGGTGTCGCACGCGCCGACGGCACGTGGTCGTGCGTGCCGGACACCCCGCTGCCGGCGGGCGCCAACCGGCTGCACGCGAGCGCCGTGTTCAACGGGGTGTCGGCGGTCGGTGAGGACGTCGATTTCACGGTGACCGCGACCATCTGAGGACGAGCTGTCGGTGCGTTGTGTCTCGACTGCGGGCCCGGTGGGGGCTGAGCGCGCCCACGCGGCGGAGCCGCATATGGATACAGCCCCGCGCCCCTTAAAAGCACGCGTGGCCCAGCGGGTTTTTTAGGGGCGCGGGGAACTGCGCGACCAGCCCCCACCGGCCCCCGCAGCGAACGAACTACCTGATCGCGTCAGCCGGTCACCTGCACCACCGCCGTCGCCCCCGCCCGCACCGTCGGCGTCGCGTAGGTGTAGGTCACGCCGTGGACCGTCTTGGCGCGTACGTGCTGCGGGACGCCGTTGACCGTGATCTTTTTGTGCACGCCGGGGAAGCGGGCCTCCCAACTGTAGGAGCCCTTGCGGGAGTTGTTCGTCAGCGTGGTCTTCGTCGCGCCGTCGTGGCGGACGGTGACCGTGCCGGTGCCGATGGGGACGTCCGCCGCCTGGAGCCACTTCATGCCGGAGGGGAGCTGCGACTGGGTGGTCACCTTGTGGTCCGGCGCGTCCGGTGTGATGCCCATCAGGCCCTGGATGGTCTGGCTGACCAGGGTGAACGACACTTCGGGGTAGTCGCCGTCGGGGCCCTGGCTGGAGTTGACGTGCTGGGTCTCCCGCTCGCCGTAGATCTTCTTCATCCACTGCCAGGCGGTGTCGGGGCGGTTGTTCTTGAAGAACATGTCGGGGAGGTAGGTCGTCGACTCGATGTTGGGCGAACCGTCCGGGCCGACTTCCTGCGCCTGGATGTAGTCGAGGTAGGCGTCGTTGCGCGGGCCGGGGTCGATGATCTGCTTCATCGGCATGAAGACGCTGTTCTCCTTGCCCCAGCCGGTGACCGGGGTGCCGGAGGTCGTGTAGGCGCGGACCATGTCGGCCCCGCTGCCGGTGCCGCTCCAGTCGTCGTTGAAGTACGTCCTCAGCTCGGCGGCCCGCTTGTCGTACGTCCCGGCCAGCGCGGTGTCGCCCTTGCCGCGCGCGAGGACGGCCATCGCGAGGTACGCCTGGTACTCGGAGGCGATGCCGTCGCCGGCCTCGGCGAGACCGTCGCCGTCCTGTTCGTTGTAACTGGCGGCGCCCTGGAAGATGCCCTGGCCCGTGCCCTCGGCGACCTTGACCTTGCCGTTGTCCTTGGCGGAGTTGTGCAGGTCGATGAACTGCTCGGTGGCGTGCCGGTAGAAGTCCCACAGCACCGGGTCGTCGACGTATCTGCGGTCACCGGTCCACAGGTAGGCCTGGGCCGCCTTCTCGACGAGTTCGAAGGTGGCCGGCACCTCGCGGACGAAGTTGTCCGGGCTCTTGTAGTCGATGCTCAGATAGGTCTGGGCGTCGAAGTTGAGGGACCACACCGGGAAGTACTTGTGCTCGGCGGTGGCCGACGCCGCGTAGGACCGGAGCATCGTCTCGTTCTCGGCGTCGAGGCCGATGAGGTGGGCGCCGGCGAGCTGGTGGGTCATGTCGCGGGAGTAGTAGGCGCTGCGGTTGGCGTATCCGGCCCAGTAGGTGGGCTCGTACGTCGCGCTGCCGGTGCCGCCGGTCTGGTACTCGTCGACGTTGACCGGGCCCACCGTGCCGGGCAGTTGAACCCAGCTATTGGCCTTCTTCCGGGCCCAGCCGAACATCGCGACGACCTCGGGGTCGGACGAGGTCACCTTCGGGTCGGCGGGCGCGGCGGGCGAGATCATCAGGTCGTCGGCGTTGACCCAGGAGGTTCCGGAGCCGAATTCGATCTGCAGCCGGTCCCCGGTCTTCAGCCTGACGTCGCTGATGGTGTAGCGGGCGTAGCCGGGGTGCTGCGGCAGGGTGATCGTCTCGACGGTCTCGCCGTTGCGCCGGATCGTGTACGTGCCGCCGGTGCCGGCGCTGCCGATCCAGGCGGAGAAGTCGTAACTGCCGTTGCGGGGCGCGGTGATGGTGAGTTCGGCGCTCTTGCCGGCTCCGGAGTCGAGGTAGAGGAAGCGCTCGCCGCCGTGCCGGTTGCCGGTGCCGACGCCGGCGCCCGAGGTGAAGGTCCAGCCCGTGCCGCCGTTCTCGAACCCGGGGTCGGGGATGGCGAGTTGGGGGCGGGGGGCGGCGGACGCGGTGGCCGACAGAGCGGGAGCCATCGGGGCGAGCAGGGCAACAGCGGTGAGCAGCATGAGCCGTGAGGGCTTCATCGGGTCTCCCGGTCTTCGGTCACTGCGGGGTGGGGGCCGCGTGGTGGCCGGAAAGCTAGCAGGGGCCCGAGTGGCGATTCAATGGTCATGCGCAAGAAACATGGAAGACACGCAGTTTCGCTGCTATGTTTCGCGGGAGGTGAGACTGAAAGCTTTCATCCATCCGTTGCAAGTTGGGGTGGAGGGGAGCATCGGGGCGGAGGGAAGCGGATGAAGGTCGGTATCACCGAGGTCGCGGACCGGGCGCAGGTGAGCGAGGCCACGGTCAGCCGGGTCATCAACCGGCGCCAGGGCGTGTCCCGCAAGACCCGCGAGGCCGTCGAGCAGGCAATGGCCGAGCTGGGGTACGAGCGGCAGACGCGGGGTCAACTCGTCGCCGTGGTCACCGAGTTGGTCTCCAACCCGTTCTTCGCCGATGTCGCCGAACGCATCGAGTCCGTCCTCGCCCCGCACGGCCTGAAGACGGTCCTGTGCCCGTGTTTCCCGGGCGGAGTACAGGAGTTGGACTTCGTGACCTCGCTCGCCGACCGGGGTGTCGCGGCCGTCGTGTTCCTCTCGGCCAGCAACACGATCGAGGGCGCGGACCCGGCGGCGTACGAACTCCTGCGGTCGCGCAGGATCCCGTTCGTGGGGATCAACGGCCGGTTCGAGGGTGTGAGCGAGGCGCCGGTCTTCTCCACCGACGATCTGCTCGCCGCCGAGCTCGCCGTCGACCATCTGTACCGGCTCGGTCACCGCCGTATCGGCATGGCGTCGGGCCCGGTCGGCAACCGTCCGGCCGACCGCCGGGTCAGCGGCTTCGTCGCCTCGCTGGCCAGGCGTGGTGTGGAGGACCCGGACCAGTGGGTGGTCCGGCAGTCCTACACCGTCGAGGGCGGCCAGTCCGCCGCGATCTCACTCCTCGGCCGGGGTGCCACGGCGGTCGTCGCCGCCAGCGACTACATGGCGCTGGGCGCGATCCGGGGCGCGCGCCGGCAGGGGTACGACGTCCCGGGCGATGTGTCGGTGGTCGGCTACGACGGCTCGATGATCATGGACTTCGTGGACCCGCCGCTCACCACGGTCCGGCAGCCCGCCGACCGGCTGGCCTCGGAGGCGGGCCGCGGCGTCCTCGCCCTGGTCGGCAACCGTGACGTGCCCGTCGGCGAGCTCCTCTTCGACCCCGAGCTGGTGATCCGCGCGAGCACGGCGGCGCCGAAGGCGTGAACTCCCTTGCTCGTCCAGACCATTGACCCAGAGGTCGGATCTATAGACACTCCAGTCGGAGATCCGACCGGCGCGAACCGGCCGTAACTCCGTTTATTCATCGGGTGTTTGGTGACTCATGAATGCTCCGGAGGGGCTATGTCTCGATCTCCGTCTCCGTCTCGACCTCGGTCTCGGTCTCGGTTCGTTTTTCTAGGGGTGGCGCTCGCGCTGCTGGTGGGCGGCGGAGGTCCCGTCGCCGCGGCGTCGAGAGCGACGCCCTCGGCGGCGGTGGTGAGCGTGAACGCGTTCGGCGCCGACCCGACCGGTCGGACGGACTCGACGCCCGCCGTGGTCGCGGCGCTGCGGCACGCGAAGAAGGTCGATCACGGCCGGCCGGTCCGGATCGTCTTCTCGAAGGGCACCTATCAGCTCTACCCCGAGCGGGCCGAGACGCGCGAACTGTATGTCTCCAACACCGTTGGCGCCGACCAGCGTTACCGGGACAAGAAGATCGGGCTGCTGATCGAGGACATGCACGACGTCACGGTCGACGGCGGCGGGGCGAAGCTCGTCTACCACGGTCTGCAGACGGCGTTCGCGTCCATCCGCTCGACGAATGTGACGTTCCAGAACTTCTCGTTCGACTACGCGGCCCCCGAGGTCATCGACGCGACCGTCGCCACCGCCGGTGTCACCGACGGGCACGCCTACCGCGTCCTGAGGATCCCGGCCGGCAGCCCGTACGAGGTGAACGGCACGCACATCACCTGGCTCGGCGAGAAGAGCCCGGCCACCGGACAGCCGTACTGGTCGGGCCAGGACGGGCTCCAGTACACGCAGATCCACGACCCGAAGGCGCAGAAGACCTGGCGCGGGGACAACCCGTTGTTCAACGACGTCTCCTCGGTCACCGACCTCGGCGACCGCCGGATCCGGATCGACTACTCCACCGCCTCGCAGCCGACGGACGCCGGGCTCGTCTACCAGATGCGCCTGATCGAGCGGACCGAACCGGGCGCCTTCATCTGGCAGTCCAAGAACGTCACCATGCGCTCGATGAACGCCTACTACCTCCAATCCTTCGGCGTGGTGGGCCAGTTCAGCGAGAACATCTCCATCGACAAGGTGAACTTCGCGCCCGACCCGACGTCCGGCCGCTCGACGGCCTCCTTCGCCGACTTCGTGCAGATGTCCGGCGTCAAGGGCAAGGTCTCCATCACCCGGAGCCTCTTCGACGGCCCGCACGACGACCCGATCAACATCCACGGCACGTACCTGGAGGTCGTGGGACAGCCCGGCCCGTCGACCCTCACGCTCTCCTACGAGCACCCGCAGACCGCCGGGTTCCCGCAGTTCGCCCCGGGTGACGAGGTCGAGTTCACGGCCAAGCGGACGATGACCCCGCTGACACCGGCGCACGCGAAGGTGACGGCGGTCGACGGTCCCAGCGGCATGGACCACTCCAAGTCCCTGACCACGATGACCGTTTCCTTCGACCGGCCGGTCCCCGCCGGGGTCGAGATCGGCGGCACGGTCGTCGAGAACATCACGGCAACCCCGTCGGTCGTGATCTCCGGCAACACGTTCCGCAATGTGCCCACGCGCGGAATCCTGGTCACCACCCGCAAGCCCGTCCTGATCGCCGGCAACCGCTTCGACGCGATGTCGATGGCCGGCATCTACGTCTCGGCCGACGCCTACCAGTGGTACGAGTCGGGCCCGGTCGCCGACCTGACGATCCGCGACAACTCCTTCACCCGGCCCAGCGGCCCGGTCATCTTCGTGGAACCGACCAACCAGGTCGTCGACCCGGCGAACCCCGTGCACCACAACATCAAGGTCGAGCACAACTCCTTCGACATCAGCGATGTGACGGTGGTCAACGCCAAGAGCGTCGGCGGCTTCACGTTCACCGGCAACACGGTCCGCCGCCTGTCCGCGGCGGACCAACCGCCGTACACCTCCCCGCTGTTCGTCTTCCACGGCAGCTCGGACATCGAGATCGCCCGCAACCACTACGACAAGGGCCTCAACACCTCCGTGGTCTCGGACTGAGGAATCACGGCACGCCGCCCGCTGTTGTCGCAGGCAGCAGCGGGCGCGTGATTCCCAAGGAGGCCGAGCATGTACGGCGACTCAGCAACGACCCGCAAGATCCTCACCGAGTCGGGTGACACCTGGGCGGTCGTGGGCCTGTCCTCGAACCGCTCCCGTGCCGCGTACGGCGTCGCGGAGGTGCTGCAGCGCTTCGGCAAGCGGGTCGTCCCCGTCCACCCGAAGGCGGAGACGGTGCACGGCGAGCAGGGGTACGCCTCGCTCGCGGACATCCCCTTCGAGGTGGACGTCGTCGACGTGTTCGTGAACAGCGACCTCGCCGGCCAGGTCGCCGACGAGGCGGCCGCCAAGGGCGCGAAGGCGGTCTGGTTCCAGCTCGGCGTGATCGACGAGTCCGCGTACGAGCGGACCCGGGCGGCGGGTCTGGACATGGTGATGGACCGCTGCCCGGCGATCGAGATCCCGGCCCTCGGCCGCACCTCCGGCTGACATTCCATGAAGACACCGTAAGAAGCCTGTGGGCATGTCAAAGAACACCTCGAAGGCGAGTCAAATTTCAGGCAACGGACTTCTGTAAATATTCATTCATTCCTAGCCTGAGGCCTCTTGCCCGTTAAGCATGCGTGCTGACTTCGAGAGGCCCCTTGACATGGTGAGTGTTGACCAGTCCATCCCAGAGGCCACCAGAGATCCGAGCGGCTTGCGGCGGGACGTCGGCCTGATCGGACTGATGTGGGCCTCGGTCGGCTCGATCATCGGGTCCGGGTGGCTGTACGGCGCCGAGAAGGCCGTGGTGGTGGCCGGTCCGGCGGCGATCATCTCCTGGCTGATCGGCACGGTGGCGATCGTGCTGCTGGCCCTGGTGCACGCGGAACTCGGCGGCATGTTCCCGGTCGCGGGCGGCACGGCACGCTATCCGCACTACGCCTTCGGCGGGCTGGCCGGTATGTCCTTCGGCTGGTTCTCCTGGCTGCAGGCCGCGACCGTGGCGCCGGTCGAGGTCGAGGCGATGATCGGCTACGCCGGTCACTGGTCCTGGGCGACCGGCTTCCAGCACACCGACGGGACACTGACGGGCAGCGGCATCCTCGTCGCCGTCCTCCTCATGGCCGTCTTCGTCGTCGTCAACTTCCTGGGCGTCCGGGTCCTGGCGCACACCAACAGCGCCGCGACCTGGTGGAAGATCGCCGTGCCGCTCGCCGCGATATTCATCATCGCGGTCGGCAACTTCCACCCGGGCAACTTCACCTCGCACGGCTTCGCGCCGTTCGGCGCCAAGGGCGTGCTGAGCGCGATCAGTTCCAGCGGCATCATCTTCGCCCTGCTGGGCTTCGAGCAGGCCATCCAGCTCGCCGGCGAGAGCCGCGACCCCAAGCGGGACCTGCCGCGCGCGACGCTCGGCTCCGTGGCCATCGGCGCGACCATCTACGTCCTGCTCCAGGTCGTGTTCATCGGCGCGCTCCCGGGCAGTTCCTTCGCGCACGGCTGGGCCAAGCTGGCGTACGCCGGCATCAGCGGCCCCTGGGCGGGCCTCGCGACCTTGGTGGGCCTCGGCTGGCTGAGCGTCGTGCTGTACATCGACGCCATCATCTCCCCCGGTGGCACCGGCCTGATCTACACCACCGCCACCTCGCGCGTCTCCTACGGCCTGGCCAAGAACGGCTACGCGCCCAAGGTCTTCGCCGACACCGACAAGCGGGGCGTGCCGTGGTTCGGCCTGATCATCTCCTTCGTGACCGGCGTGGTCTGCTTCCTGCCGTTCCCGAGCTGGCAGGAGCTGGTCGGGTTCATCACCTCGGCGAGCGTCCTGATGTACGCCGGTGCCCCGCTGGCGTACGGCGTGTTCGCCGACCGGCTGCCCCAACTGGAGCGCCCCTACCGGCTCCCCTTCGGCAAGGTACTCTCGCCGCTGTCGTTCGTGGTGGCCAACCTCATCATCTACTGGGCCGGCTGGGACACGCTGTGGCGGCTCGGCGTCGCCATCGTCCTCGGCTACCTGCTGCTCGGCACCTACGCCTGGTACGCCACAGCCAGCGAGCGGCCCGACGCGCCCCGGCTGGACTGGAAGGCCGCGCAGTGGCTGCCGGTCTACCTGCTGGGCCTGGGAGTCATCTCGTGGCAGGGCACCTTCGGCGGTCAGGGCCACATCGCGCTGTGGTGGGACATCGCGGTCGTCACAGTCTTCTCCCTCGGCATCTACTACTGGGCCAAGGCGACTTCGTCCACGGCCGAGGACATCGAGCGCAGCATTGACGAGGTCGTGATCACGGACGCGCCCGCGCACTGATCCGTGTCCTCCCCCGCCGCACCCGAACCGGCCGCCCTCCAGGCGGCCGGTTCTCGATTGTCCGGACACCGTCATAATGGTGCGGTGACTTCCCCCACCCCCCACCTCAACTCCCCTTCCCCGGAACACCGTTCGGTGGTCGTCGTGGGCGCCGGTCCCGCCGGACTCACCATCGGCACCATCCTGCGCGCGGCCGGGCTCGACTGTCTGGTGCTGGAGACGGAGACCCGCGAGTTCATCGAGCAGCGTCCCCGGGCCGGGGTCATCGAGGAGTGGGCCGTCCGCGGGCTGGAGCAACGGGGCCTCGCCGTCAGCCTGTTGGAGCGGGCGCAGCGGCACACCCAGTGCGAGTTCCGCTTCGGGGGCCGGCAACATCGGCTGTCGTACACGGAGCTGACTGGTCATCACCACTACGTCTATCCGCAGCCGTTGCTCGTGACGGACCTGGTGCGGGAGTACGCGGACGTGCGGGGCGGCGCGATCCGCTTCGGTGTGCAGGACGTCGAGTTGCACGACCTGGACACCGAGCGCCCGGCGGTCACGTACACCGACCCGGAGACCGGTCAACGGCGGCTCGTGCACTGCGACTTCGTGGCGGGCTGCGACGGTGCGCGCGGGGTGACCCGGGCCGCGCTGCCGCCGGAGCGGGTCCGAACAGCGCGGCACGACTACGGCATCGGGTGGCTCGCGCTGCTCGCACAGGCGCCGCCGTCCTCGGACTGCGTGGTGTTCGGTGTCCATCCGCGCGGCTTCGCCGGGCACATGGCGCGCAGCCCCGAGGTCACCCGCTACTACCTGGAGTGCCCGCCCGGCGACGACCCCGACAACTGGCCGCACGAACGGGTCTGGGCCGAGCTCCAGCACCGGCTCGCCGCGACCGGCGCCCCACCGCTGACCGAGGGCCCGCTGATCGAGAAGCGCGTGCTCGACATGCACAACTACGTTGTCGAACCCATGGTGTTCGGCCGCCTCTACCTCGCCGGCGACGCGGCCCACCTCACCGCGCCGATCGCCGCGAAGGGCATGAACCTCGCCCTGCACGACGCCTTCCTGCTCGGTGACGCGCTCGTCGCGTACGCCACGAAGGGCGACTCGACGGGCCTGGGCGGCTATTCGAAGGCCTGCCTGGGCCGCGTGTGGGAGTACCAGGAGTTCTCCCAGTGGCTCTCCGAGGTGTACCACGGCGCCTCGTCCGGCGACCCGTACCGCGCGGGCACCACCCTCGCCCGACTGCGCCGCGTCTTCGCATCCCCGTCCGCGGGGCTCGCGTTCGCGGAGTCGTACCTGGGCAAGGACCCGGTGGGCTGACGATCCGTCAGTCGTGCGGCGGGCGGTCGGTGAGCCGGTGGTCCGCCACGTTCAACGCCTCGTCGACGAGCCGTCGTAGATGACCGTCGCTCAACGAGTAGATCACCCGGCGGCCCTCCTTGCGCGTGGTCACCAGACCGGCGAGACGCAGCCGCGCGAGGTGCTGGCTGACGGCGGGGCGGGCCGCGTCGCACGCCTCCGTGAGGGTGCTGACGTCCGACTCTCCCGATGTCAGCGCGTGCAAGAGGGTCAGGCGGGTGCGGTCGCCGAGGAGGGCCAGGAGTTCGGCGGCCAGCGCGAACTGTTCCTCGCCCGGGGTGCGCGGATGCGCACCGTGCGCAGGTGATAGGTGCATGCGTGCGCTCATACGCACATAATGGCTCCGTGGGCGCCCTACGTCCACCCGCGCGCCGGAAGGGGACGCACATGAGCGACGACCACCACCATCACCACCACACCCCCAAGGGTGTCCGCCACCGGCTCACCCACCTCCTCACCCCCCACTCCCACGAGACCGCCGACAAACTCGACTCCGCACTGGAGTCCTCGGCCCGCGGTATGCGCGCGCTCTGGGTCTCGCTCGCGGTGCTCGGGGTGACCGCGCTGGTGCAGGCGGTCGTGGTGGTGGCGTCCGGGTCGGTCGCGCTGCTCGGGGACACGGTGCACAACGCGGCGGACGCGCTGACCGCGGTACCGCTCGGCATCGCGTTCGTACTCGGCCGCCGGGCCGCCACCCGGCGCTTCACGTACGGCTACGGGCGCGCCGAGGACCTGGCCGGTATCGCGATCGTGCTGACGATCGCCGCGTCCGCCGCGTTCGCGGCCTGGGCGGCGGTGGACCGGCTGCTCGATCCGCGTCCCGTGACCCACGTCCCGGTGGTCGCCGTCGCGGCGCTCGCCGGGTTCGTGGGCAACGAGTGGGTGGCCCGGTACCGGATGCGGGTCGGCCGGGAGATCGGATCGGCCGCGCTGGTCGCCGACGGACTGCACGCCCGTACGGACGGGTTCACGTCGTTGGCCGTGCTCGTCGGGGCCGGCGGTTCGGCGCTGGGGTGGCAACTCGCCGACCCGATCGTGGGGTTGGCGATCACGGCCGCGATCGCGCTGGTACTGCGGGACGCGGCGCGCGAGGTGTTCCGGCGGGTGATGGACGCCGTCGATCCCGCACTCGTGGACCGCGCCGAGCATGCCGTGCGGGAGGTCGAAGGGGTGCGCGGGGTGGGCGAGTTGAGGCTGCGCTGGATCGGGCACCGGCTGCGCGCCGAGGTGGCGGTGGTCGTGGACGGGGAGGCGACGGTACGGCAGGCCCACGCCGTCGCCGTGGCGGCGGAACACGCGTTGCTGCACGCGGTGCCGCGGCTCACGGCGGCCCTGGTGCACGCGGATCCGGCGCCGGTGCCGGGCGAGGCGGATCCGCACGGGGAGTTGGCCCATCACAGCATGGCCTGAGTTCAGGCTCAGGCGACCCCGAGACCTTCGAGCACGACCGCGCCCGGCAGTTCCGCGAACGCCTTGCCCGGGACGAGGAGTTTGCCGCGCCGGCGTCCGCTGCCGACCAGGACGTACGGCAGGTCGACGACGGCCGAGTCCACCAACACCGGCCAGTCGGCGGGGAGTCCGACGGGGGTGATGCCGCCGTACTCCATGCCGCTCTCCCCCGTGGCCGTGTCCATCGACGCGAACGAGGCCTTGCGGGCGCCGAGTTGGCGGCGGACCACGCCGTTGACGTCGGCACGGGTGGTGGACAGGACCACGCAGGCGGCCAGCGTGGTCTCGCCGCCGCGCTTCCCCGCCACGACCACGCAGTTCGCGGACTGCTCCAGCAGTTCACGGCCGTAGTGCTCGACGAAGGTGGCGGTGTCGGCCCATTCGGGGTCGGTGTCGACGTAGAGGAACTGCTCGGCGGGGACGCTGCCGCGCCAGGCGCGCACGGCGTCGGCGACCGGGCGGGTCAGTTCGTCGAGGCGGTCGGGGGCGGGGGTGGCGTGGTCGAAGTGTCCGATGGGTGCGCGCATGACGGCACGCTAACAGTCGTACGGAGGCTGCTCACGGGGTGTCTCGGTGCACCGGCGGGACCGACACCGCCATCACCATCTCCATCGGTACCTCGCCCCGATTCCCGTATGTGTGCGGGGTGTTGGCCTCGAAGGTGGCGCTCGCGCCGGCCGGGACGAGGTGGTCCTCTCCGTCCACGGTGAGGGTCAGCTCGCCGGTGGTGACATGGACGAGTTCGACGGTGCCGGTGGGGTGGGGCTCGGAGGGGCTGCTCTCCCCCGGCATCAGCCGCCAGTCCCACATCTCCAGCGGTCCGGGGGCCTCGGTGCCGGCGAGGAGGCGGTTGTAGCTGCCGGCCTCGGTGTGCCAGAGCCGTACGGCGCGCTCGGCGGGGACGATACGGACCTTCGGGCCCTGTTCGTAGTCGAGCAGGGTGGTGATGCTGACACCGAGGGCGTCGCCGATCTTGACGATCGTCCCGATGCTCGGATTGGTGCGGGCCTGCTCGATCTGGATGAGCATGCCCCGGCTGACGGCGGCCCGGGCGGCGAGCACATCCAGGGTGAAGCCGCGCACCGTGCGCCAGTGCTTGACGTTGCGAGCCAGGGACTGGGTCAGCAGGTCGAGGTCCGACACGTTCCGTCCATACCTTCAGTTCAATATTGTGAATGACAGGGTTCAGTACAGTGAACTACGGTGTGGTGCACCCGATTGTTCACCGAACTGTACTGCGAGGCACCCCGTGACAGCATTCTTCGCCCTGGCCACCAGCCTCCTGTGGGGGCTGGCCGACTTCGGCGGCGGCCTGCTGACCCGGCGGACCCCGGCGCTGACGGTGGTCGTGGTCTCGCAGGGGATCGCGGCGGCCGTGCTCGGCGCGGTCGTGGTGGCCACCGGGGGCTGGAGCGAGGCCGGACCCCGGCTGTGGTTCGCGTTCGCTGCGGGGCTGGTGGGGCCGGTCGCCCTCCTCTCCTTCTACAAGGCGCTCGCGCTCGGCCCGATGGGCGTCGTCTCGCCGCTCGCGACACTGAGCGTGGCCGTACCGGTCGGCGTGGGGCTCTTCCTCGGGGAGCGGCCCGGCCTGTTGCAGGTGGCGGGGATCGCGGTCGCCGTCACCGGGGTCGTCCTCGCGGGCGGTCCGCAGTTGCGGGGAGCGCCCGTGCAGCGTCAGGCCATCCTGCTGACGCTGATCGCCGCGCTCGGCTTCGGCACGGTGTTCGCGTTGATCGCGGAGGCGTCCAGCAGCGTGACCGGCCTCTTCCTCGCGCTGTTCGTCCAGCGCCTGACGAACGTGGCCACGGGGGGCGCCGCGCTCTACGTCTCCGTACGGCGGGGCGGGGCGGCGCTTCCGGAGGGCGGGTTCCCCTGGGGCTCGCTGCCGGCGCTGGCCTTTGTGGGACTGGCCGATGTGGCGGCCAACGGAACGTACTCGGTCGCCGCGCAGCACGGTCCGGTGACGGTGGCGGCGGTCCTCGCGTCCCTGTACCCGGTGGTGACCTCACTGGCCGCGCGCGGATTCCTGAGCGAGCGGCTACGGATGATCCAGGCGGCGGGGGCGGGGCTCGCACTGGTGGGGACGTTGTTGCTGGCGACGGGGTGAGGGTCGGGGTTGGGCGGGGGGGAGGGAGTCGGGGGCGGAGGCCGGGGCCGGAGGCCAGAGGCCCGAGACCGAGGGCCGGAGGCCAGAGGCCCGGGGCGGGCGGCCGAGGCCGGAGGCCCGAGACCAGGTCGGGGCCCGAGACCGAAGACCAGATCGGAGCTCGGGGCCGAAGGCCGGGGCGGGCGGCCGGGGGCGGAGGCCAGAGGCGGAGGCCAGAGACCGAGGGCCGGGTCGAGGCCCGAGACCGAAGGCCAGAGACCGAAGACCAGGTCGGGGCCCGGGGCCGAAGGCCGGCCCGGGGCCGAAGGCCGACCCGGGGCCGAAGGCCGACCCGGGGCCGAAGGCCGACCCGGGGCCGAAGGCCGACCCGGGGCCGAAGGCCGACCCGGGGCCGAAGGCCGACCCGGGGCCGAAGGCCGACCCGGGGCCGAAGGCCGACCCGGGGCCGAAGGCCGACCCGGGGCCGAAGGCCGACCCGGGGCCGAAGGCCGACCCGGGGCCGAAGGCCGACCCGGGGCCGAAGGCCGACCCGGGGCCGAAGGCCGACCCGGGGCCGAAGGCCGACCCGGGGCCGAAGGCCGACCCGGGGCCGAAGGCCGACCCGGGGCCGAAGGCCGACCCGGGGCCGAAGGCCGACCCGGGGCCGAAGGCCGACCCGGGGCCGAAGGCCGACCCGGGGCCGAAGGCCGACCCGGGGCCGAAGGCCGACCCGGGGCCGAAGGCCGACCCGGGGCCGAAGGCCGACCCGGGGCCGAAGGCCGACCCGGGGCCGAAGGCCGACCCGGGGCCGAAGGCCGACCCGGGGCCGAAGGCCGACCCGGGGCCGAAGGCCGACCCGGGGCCGAAGGCCGAAAGTCGGAGACCGTGGGTCATGGGCGGGGCCCGGAAGCCGGACGCCGGGGACAGGCATCAGAAGCCGGTTCAGGCTTCCGCGTCGAGTTCCGCGAGGTGCGCGATCGTGTTCTCGTCGAGTTCGGCGAGCCGTGCCGCGCCCGCCTCGTCGAGGTCAGCGAGTGCCCGTAGTTGATCCGGGGTCACATCCGCGGGGATCGGCACCGGTGCCGGCGTCCGGAGCGGCGGCTGCCAGCCCTCCTTCGGCGTCCAGCGGCGTACGACCCGAGCGGGCGCCCCCGCCACCACGGCGTGGTCGGGCACCGTGCCGCGCACCACCGCACCCGCCGCCACCACCACGTTCCGGCCGATCCGCGCGCCCGGCAGGATCACCGCGCCGGTGCCGATCCAGCAGCCGGGGCCGATCTCGACGGGTTCCATGCGGGGCCACTGCTTGCCGATGGGCTCGTGCGGGTCGTCGTAGGAATGGTTCGTGGACGTGACGTAGACGTACGGGCCGAAGTAGCAGTCGCTGCCGATGGTGACCGTCGTGTCGGCGATGACATGGCTGCCGCGACCGAGGACGACGCCGTCGCCCAGACGCAGGATGGGATCGGGACCGAGGTCGAGGTCCGGCATCAGGCCCGCGGTGAGAGTGACCTGTTCGCCGACGATGCAGTGGGCGCCGAGGTGGATCCACGGTTCGCCGAAGACGGTGCCCAGCGGGAAGGCGAGCCGGGTGGCTTCGCCGATCGAGCCGAAGTGGAAGCGGCCGGGGTTCTCGGCCGTCACCGAGCCCGTGCGCTGCACCCAGGCCCAGCCCGCGTGGACGGCGCGCTGCGCGAGGTGGCGCCGCCATTTTGAGAACGTGTTCTTGCGCTTGGGCACCCGGCCACGGTACTCAGCGGGAGCCTGGGCCATGAGGTCCGGCCGCTGTGATCTTCGCCCTACCCGTGTCGTACCGTGCGGGTGTCTTCGACGATCGGGAGGGTCTTATGACGCACAGGGCGTTGATCGTGGGTATTGGTGGCCGGGAGCCGAAGGTCGACGAGTCGGCGTTCGTGGCTCCTACGGCGTCCGTGATCGGGGATGTGACGCTGTCCGCCGGGGCGAGTGTCTGGTACGGCGCGGTGGTGCGGGGCGATGTCGAGCGGATCTCCGTCGGGGCGCACAGCAACATCCAGGACAACTGCACGCTGCATGCCGATCCGGGGTTTCCGGTGAGTGTGGGTGAGCGGGTTTCCGTCGGGCACAACGCGGTGGTGCATGGGGCGACCGTTGAGGACGACTGTCTGATCGGGATGGGGGCGACGGTGCTCAACGGGGCGGTGATCGGGGCGGGTTCGCTGGTTGCCGCGCAGGCGTTGGTGCCGCAGGGGATGGTTGTGCCGCCGGGGTCACTGGTCGCCGGGGTGCCTGCGAAGGTGCGGCGCGAGCTGAGCGGGGAGGAGCGGGAGGGGTTGACCCTCAACGGGACCATGTATGCGGAGTTGGCCAAGGCGCATCGCGAAGTGCATCCGTAGACCGGCCGGCGGGTGCGGGTTGTGTGTGGCTGGTCGCGCCGTTCCCCGCGCCCCTTCGTCAGTCGGCGGCGTTTGCCGGTTCGGGTTCCTTTTTCGCTGCTGTCATCTTCTGGGCCTTGCGGCGGACGATCAGCATGGAAGCCAGGCCCACCAGTACCGCCGCCGCCAGGCCGAAGTACGAGAAGCGCTTGAGCCAGTCCTCGGCGACGATTCCCACGTAGTAGACGACCGCCGTGGTGCCGCCGGCCCAGATGATGCCGCCGAGGACGTTGGCGATCAGGAACTTCCAGTAGGGCATGCGGAGTACGCCCGCGAGGGGGCCGGCGAAGATGCGGAGCAGGGCGATGAAGCGGCCGAAGAAGACGGCCCACATGCCCCACTTCTCGAAGGACCGTTCCGCGGTGGCGACATGGCCTTCGCTGAAGTGCTTGGGGAACTTGTTCGCCAGCCAGGCGAGGAGGGGGCGTCCGCCCTTGCGGCCGATCGCGTAGCCGATGGAGTCGCCGATCACGGCACCGAGGCTGGCGCAGGCGCCGAGGACGATCGGGTTGATGCCGGAGTGCTGGGAGGAGAGCAGGGCCGCCGAGACCAGGACGATCTCGCCCGGCAGCGGGATGCCCAGGCTCTCCACCCCGATGACGAGTGCCACCACGGCGTAGACGGCCACCGCCGGAACCGAGTCGAGCCATTCCTGGACGTGCAACGCCGGTCCTCCCGGATTCGCGGACTGCCTGTCGTGCCGGCATGCGCCGCACAACAGGCGCACTCCGGAAGCCTACCGCCCGGCTCAGGACGGCAGCGCCCCTCGGTCGGCCGCGCATCGGAACCGGTCCGTTACCTGCCAGGCGGACCGAAAAGGCATCGACTACCCGCGATTCACTTAGAGTAGCCTTGCCTAAGTTGGCCGGTTTCCGGAGGGTGGCTGGTGGGAGCAGGGGAACTGTCGGGGCGGGACGTCCTGACGCGCTCGGTCAAGGGACAGATACGGCGCGTCGCACTCGGCTCGGCGCTCGGAAGCGTGCACCAACTGGGGGAAGCCCTGGTGCCGGTGCTCATCGGTGTCGTCATCGACCAGGCCGTCGCCGGACAGAACGCGGGGCGTCTCGCGCTCTGGCTCGGCGTACTGGCCGTCATGTACGTGACGCTGTCGTGGAGTTTCCGGCTGGGCGCCAAGGCCGGTGAGCGAAGTGCCGAAGAGGCCGCGCACACACTGCGGTTGGCGATCGTGGGGCGGGTGCTGGACGCCCGCGGCGGTGCCGAGGAGGGACGGCTGCCCGGGGAGATGGCCAACGTCGCCACCGAGGACGCCAAGCGGGTCGGCGCGGTCAACATGGCGCTGATGGCCGGGATCTGGGCCGTCGCGGGTGTCGCCGTGAGCGCCGTGGCACTGCTGCTGACCTCCGTGACGCTCGGACTGATCGTGTTGCTGGGTACGCCCGTCCTGTTGTGGTTGGGACATCTGCTGAGCAAGCCGTTGGAGCGGCGCAGCGAGGCCGAGCAGGACCGGGCCGCCCATGCGTCGGGCGTGGCCGCCGACCTGGTGGCCGGGCTGCGGGTACTGAAGGGGCTCGGGGCGCAGCAGGCCGCGGTCGAGCGGTATCGGCGGACGAGTCGTAACTCCCTTGCCGCCACGCTGCGTTCGGCGCGTGCCCAGTCCTGGCAGACGGGCCTTGTGCTCGCGCTCACCGGTGGGTTCATCGCGCTGATCGCTCTCGTGGGTGGTCGGCTGGCCCTCGACGGGTCGCTGACTCTGGGCCAGTTGGTGTCCGCGGTCGGTCTCGCGCTGTTCCTGCTCGGGCCGTTGGAGACGTTCGCCTGGGTCAACGCCGAGCTGGCGCAGGGCCGTGCCTCGGCCGCCCGGGCCGCGGAGGTGCTCGCCACCGGACCCGCCGTCGTCGGCGGGGACGAGGCGGTCGCCGAGCCGGTGCGTGGGGAACTGCGGCTGCGTGGTGTACGTCTCGGTGGGCTCGACGGTGTCGATCTCGACCTGCCCGCCGGGCGGTTGACCGGCATCGCGGTGACGGACCCGGCCGGCGCCGAGGCACTGTTGCGCTGCCTCGGCAGGGAGGCGGACCCGGATTCGGGTTCGGTCGAGCTGGACGGCGTGGCGCTGACTCGGCTCGATCCGGCGGGACTTCGGGCGGCCGTGCTGGTCGCCGCCCATGACGCGGCGCTGTTCGAGGGCTCGTTGGCGGAGAACGTGACGCCGGAGAGCGACTCGGCGGACGGTTCGCGGGATGCCTCGCGGGGCGACTCGCAGGATGTCTCGGGGGGCATCTCGGAGGATGGAGCGGGCGAGCTCCTCACGGAGCGCGCCATGGCCGCCGCGCGTGCCGACGAAGTCGCCGACTCGTTGCCGCACGGGACCGCGACCGACGTCGGTGAGGGTGGCCGCTCCCTGTCCGGCGGGCAGCGCCAACGCGTGCTGCTGGCACGGGCGTTGCGTGCCGGGCCGCCCGTGCTGGTCGTGCACGATCCGACCACCGCCGTCGACACGGTGACCGAGGCCCGGATCGCGAACGGCCTGCGCGAGTTCCGGCAGGGCCGCACCACGATCGTGGTGACCAACAGCCCCGCCCTGCTCGCCGTCACCGACCACGTGATCCTCCTCGACGCGGGCCGCGTCGGCGCCGAGGGCACCCACGCGGACCTCGTACGAACCGACGCGACCTACCGGACGGCGGTGCTGGCATGACGACGGACGACATACGGACGGACTCCGACCGTGCTCTCCTCCCCACCGCCACCCCCGCCCGCACCCGCGCTGCGGTGCGTGAACTGCTGCGCCCGCAGCGGGGGTTGGCCGCCGCCGGGTTCGGGCTGATGGTGCTGGCCACGGCCGTCGGGCTGCTCACCCAGCCGCTGCTGGGCCACATCGTCGACGTCGTCACCGAGCACCGCTCCCCCGACGACCTCACCTTCCCCGTGCTCGCGCTGGCCGGAGTCGCCCTGGTCCAGGGCGTGACCACCGCACTCGGCATGTCCCTGGTGTCACGGCTCGGGGAGACCGCGCTCGCGCGACTGCGTGAACTGTTCGTCGAGCGGGCCCTGTCGCTCCCCCTGGACCGGGTGGAGAAGGCCGGGTCCGGTGACCTCAACTCCCGTGTCACGCGCGATGTTTCGCGGGTCGCCGACGCCGTGCGCGGGGCGTTGCCCGAGCTGGCGCGGTCCGCGCTGTCGATCGTGCTGACGCTGGGCGCGCTCGCGCTGCTGGACTGGCGGTTCCTGCTGGCGGCGCTGATCGCGGTGCCGGTGCAGGCGCACACCGCACGCTGGTATGTGCGCAACGCCGTTCCCCTGTACGCCAAGGAGCGCATCGCCACCGGGACCCAGCAGCAGCAGTTGCTGGACACCATCGGCGGGGCGCGGACCGTGCGGGCGTACCGCTTGCAGAAGGGCCACACGGAACGGGTCACCGCCCGTTCGCGCTCGGCGGTCGAACTGACCATGAGCGGTGTGCAGTTGATGCTCCGCTTCTACAGCCGGCTGCACATCGCCGAGTATCTGGGGCTGTCCGCCGTCCTGGCCACCGGGTTCCTCCTGGTGCGCAACGGCTCCGCCTCGGTCGGTACGGCCACCGCCGCCGCGCTGTACTTCCACACTCTCTTCGGCCCGGTCAACACCGCGCTGGTGCTGCTGGACGACGCCCAGTCGGCAACGGCCGGACTGGCACGGCTCGTTGGCGTGGTGGACGAGCCCGCGCCCGTGGTCGCCGACCGCGCGGACGACCGTACGACCGCCGGCGGGCCGCCCTCCGTGACGCTGGCCGGAGTCTCCCACGCGTATGTGCCGGGTCGCCCGGTACTGCACGACGTCGACCTGGAGATCCGGCCCAAAGAGCGGGTCGCGCTGGTCGGTACCACCGGTGCGGGCAAGACGACCCTGGCCAAGCTGGTCGCGGGGCTGCACCGCCCGCAGTCGGGCCGGATCGAGGTCGGCGGCGCCGAGCCGGACGAGGCCGGGCAGTTGGTCGGGCTCGTCACGCAGGAAGTGCATGTTTTTGCCGGGCCGCTCGCCGAGGATCTGCGGCTGGCCCGCCCGGACGCGCACACCGAGGAACTGCGCGAGGCGCTCGCCACGGTGGGTGCGCTCGGCTGGGTGGAGGCGTTGCCGGAGGGCCTGGACACGGTCGTCGGCGACGGCGGTCACCGGCTGACCGCCGACCGCGCGCAGCAACTCGCCCTCGCCCGGCTCCTGTTGGCGGACCCCCCGGTCGTCGTCCTCGACGAGGCCACGGCGGAGGCGGGCAGTTCGGGCGCCCGGCAGCTCGACGAGGCCGCCGAACAGGCCCTGCGCGGCCGGACCGCACTGGTCGTGGCGCACCGGCTCAGTCAGGCCGCGTCCGCGGACCGGGTGATCGTCCTGAGTGACGGCCGGGTCGTGGAGAGCGGCACGCACGACGAACTCCTCGGCGCCCAGGGCCAGTACGCGGCTCTGTGGCACGCCTGGTCCGGCAGCCGCTCCGCCGAGGCCGCCCCCGAAGCCCACTAACCCCCCTCGCTGAAGACCTGTCACCCCCCGCCGACCCATCGCGACGAACAGAAGGATCATCCGATGCCCCGCGCCACCAGAGCTGCCCGGCTGTCCGGCCTGCTCGCCTCCGTCCTCCTGCTGGCCGTCACGGCGGTCGGCTGCGGTTCCTCCAACTCCGACTCCACGTCGTCCAGTTCGAACACGTCGGGGTCCGACTCGAAGGCCTCCGCGGACGCTTTCCCCGTGACGATCGCCCACAAGTTCGGCAGTACGACGATCAAGTCCGAGCCCAAGCGGATCGTCACCGTCGGTCTCACCGACCAGGACGCCGTCCTCGCGCTGGGCAAGGTGCCGGTCGGTACGACCGAGTGGCTCGGCGGCTACAAGGGCGCGATCGGCCCCTGGGCCCAGGACAAGCTGGGCAGTTCGGCCGCGCCGACCGTCCTGAAGGACACCGGCACCGGTCCGCAGGTGGAGAAGATCGCCGCGCTGAAGCCCGATCTGATCCTCGCCGTGTACTCGGGCCTGACCAAGGCGCAGTACCAGAGCCTGTCGCAGTTCGCGCCGGTCGTCGCCCAGCCGAAGGCCTACAACGACTACGGCGTGCCGTGGCAGCAGCAGACCGAGGAGATCGGCCAGGCGCTCGGCAAGGCCGACGAGGCCAAGACCCTGGTGGCGGGCGTCGAGGCCAAGTTCGATGCGGCCAAGAAGGCCAACCCCGCCTTCGCCGACGCGACGGCCGTCATGGCCACCCCGTACGAGGGCGTGTTCGTCTACGGCAGCCAGGACCCTCGCTCCCGGCTCCTCTCCGACCTGGGCTTCTCGCTGCCGACGGGCCTCGACAAGGTCATTGGTGACACGTTCGGCGCCAACATCAGCAAGGAGCGCTACGACCTGCTCGACCAGAAGGTCGCCGTGTGGATCGTGCCGGACACCACCACGGCCGTCACCAAGCTCCATGACGACAAGATCTACGGCGACCTGAACGTGGTGAAGCAGGGCCGCGAGGTCTTCGTCAAGGAGACCAGCGACTACGGCAACGCGGTATCCCTTTCTACGGTGTTGAGCATTCCCTACGTCCTGGAGCGCCTGGTGCCGCAGCTCGCGGCCGCGGTGGACGGCAAGACGTCGACGAAGGTGGAGCAGCCCGCTTCCTGATCCACGGGTACGTGAAAGGGGGGCGGGTCCGAGAGAGTTCGGACCCGCCCCCCTTTCGTGTGCTCAGCCCCCGTCGACCAGGCTCTTGGGCCTCATGTCCGTCCAGTTGGTCTCGATGTGGTCGAGGCACTCCTGCCGTCCGGCCGGTCCGTACGCGACCGTCCAGCCCGCCGGTACGTCCACGAACTCGGGCCAAAGACTGTGCTGGCCCTCGTCGTTGACGAGAACGGAGTAGACGCCGTCGGGGTTCTCGAACGGGTTGCTCATGTCGGGGATTCCTTGCCTCTCTGATGCGGACTGAAGCGGTCTGATGGGTAAGTGGGGGTGCGGTCAGGGCTGGTTGAGCGTGTCCGCTCGTCGTACGACCGCCTCCAGCGCCCGGAACCAGGTGCGGGCCAGGTCACCGACCTGTTCCTCGGTGAGGAGTTCGGCGGCGTACGCCCAGTGGGCGCTCAACTCGGGGCCCTCGGGGCGGTCTTCGGTGATGGCGTTGAGGGTCAGGGCGTGGGACATCGGCTGGCCGGGGTCGGCGTCGAGGTCGGCGGCGTCGTCCTCGGGGGCGTAGGACCAGTCGGCTGCCGCCGGGCGGTCGAAGCGGCCCATGTAGTTGAACTCGATCTGCGCCTCCCCGAGTTGGGCGAGCTTTGCGCCCGTCCCGGTGTTGAGGTGGCGCAGCAGGCCGTGTCCGATGCCGGCCGTGGGCAGCGCGGTGAGGTGCTCGCGGACGCGGGCCAGGGCCGTGTCCAGCGCGGGTCCGCCCGCGAAGGCGTCCGCCGGGTCGGCCTCGCCCGGGTCGAGTCGTACGGGTACGACGCTGGTGAACCAGCCGACCGTACGGGACAGGTCGGCGTCGCCCGCGAGTCGCTCCTCGCGGCCGTGGCCCTCCACGTCCACCAGCACGGGCCCGCCCGGCAGTTCGGCGCCCAGGGTGCGGGTGCGCCAGTCGCCGACGGCCAGGGCGAACGCCGTGAGCAGGACGTCGTTGACGGTGGCTCCGAACGCCGCCGGGGACCGGCTCAGCAGCGGGCCGGTGAGGTCGGCGGGCAGGGTCAGGGAGAGGTGGCGGGTGGTGGCGACCGTGTCCCGGGCCGGGTCGAGCGGGCGGGCCAGCGGGAGTTCGGCGCCCTCGGCGAGGGCGGAGGTCCACCACGGCAGCTCGTCCTCGGTGGCCGGGTCGGTGGCACGGGTGCCGAGGAGTCGGGACCAGCGGGCGAACGACAGCTCCACGGGGGCGAGTTCGGGGGTACGGCCGCCCCTGACCGCCGCCCAGGCGGTGGCCAGGTCGGGCAGCAGGACGCGCCAGGAGACGCCGTCGATCACCAGGTGGTGGACGAGGATCAGCAGCCGTCCGGGTCGGCCGGGTCCGGCGTCGAACCAGACCGCCCGCACCATCGCCCCGGCGTCCGGGTCGAGCCCGGCCCGGGCCGTCTCGGCATGGCGGGAGATGGCCGCGCGGAGTGCGTCGTCGTCCGTGCCGCGCACGTCGACGCGGATGAGCCAGGTGCTGACGTCGGTGTCTCGTGCGGCCGGTACTCGCAGCAACCACTCGGGGTCGCGGACGAGTTGGGCGCGCAGCATGTCGTGCCGAGCAGCGAGGGCCGTGAGCACGGTGTGCAGTCCGGGTTCGGTGAGGTCGGCCGGGGTCTGGACCAGGGCCGCCTGGTGGTAGGCGGCGATGGGTCCGCCGCGTTCCAGCAGGCCGCGCATGATCGGGGTGAGCGGGACGGTGCCGGTGCCGTCGTCGTGGACGGCGTGCCGTTCGTCGGTGCCGAGCGGGACGGCAACGGCCGCGAGGGCGGCGACAGTTCGGTGCTGGAAGACCTGCCGGGGCGTGACCCGCAGCCCACCGGCGCGCGCCCGGGCGACGAGTTGCATGGCGACGATGCTGTCACCGCCGAAGGTGAAGAAGTCGTCGTCGGTGCCGACGGCCTCGGCGGGCAGCCCGAGGGCGTCCGCGAACAGGTCGCGCAGGGTGCGTTCGGTGTCGTTCTCGGGGGCCCGGCCGCCGCCCCGCGCGGTGAAGTCCGGGGCGGGCAGGGCGGATCGGTCGAGCTTGCCGTTCGACATCAACGGCAGCTCGTCGAGGACGACCACGGCGGCCGGGACCATGTAGTCGGGCAGTGCGGAGGCGGCGTGGGCGCGCAGCTCGGCACCGTCCGTCCCTTCGGCGACGACGTAGGCGATCAACTGCCTTATGCCGGGCCGGTGTTCGCGGGCCACGACGACTGTCTGCGTGACGGCCGGGTGGGTGTCCAACGCGGCCTCGATCTCGGCGAGTTCGATGCGGTAGCCGCGGATCTTGACCTGGTCGTCGGTGCGGCCGGCGAACTCCAGCAGGCCGTCCTCGGTCCAGCGGGCCATGTCGCCGGTGCGGTACATGCGCGCGCCGGGCGCGGTGGCGTACGGGTCGGCGACGAAGCGTTCGGCGGTGAGTTCGGGGCGGCCGAGGTAGCCGCGGGCCAGGCCCGGTCCCGAGAGGTACAACTCGCCGGTGACGCCCGGCGGTACGGGGCGCAGGGCGGTGTCGAGGACGTAGGCGCGGGACTCGTGGACGGGGCGTCCGACGACCGGGGTGGCGCTGTCGCGGACCCGGCCGACGAGCGCGTCCACGGTGGCCTCGGTGGGGCCGTAGAGGTTGAACGCCTCGGTGTCCGAGAGGGCGGCGAGCCGGGTCCACAGCGACTCGGGTACGGCCTCGCCGCCGAAGCCGACCACGGAGAGCGGGCAGTCGCCCTCGGCGCCGATCAGGCCGCTGTCCGCCATCTGCGCGAGCAGGGACGGGGTGACCTCGATGAAGTCGATGCCCCGGTCGCGGATGAACGCGGCGAGGAGTTCGGGGTCGCGGCGGGTCTCGTCGTCGGCGATGTGCAGCGCGTGCCCGTCAAGGAGCCACAACTGCGGCTGCCAGGAGGCGTCGAAGGTGAACGACCAGGCATGCCCGACGCGCAGGCGCCTGAGGCCGGTGCGCTGCTTGGCGACCTCGTGCAGGTCGTGCCGGTGGCTGTGGAAGAGGTTGGCGATGCCTCGCTGGGTGACGACGACGCCCTTGGGGCGGCCGGTGGAGCCGGAGGTGTAGATGACGTAGGCGGGGTGGTCGGGGCCGGGGGCGACGGGTTCGGCCTCCGGCAGCCCATCGGCCGGGGCGTCAAGTCGCAGGACGGGGACAGTGGTTGAGGGCAGCCTGGCGGCCGTCTCCGCCGTGGCCAGGATCAGCACGGGGCGGGCGTCGTCGAGCATGCCGGTCAGCCGGGACTCGGGAAGGTCGGGGTCGAGGGGCAGATAGGCGGCGCCCGCCTTCATCACGGCGAGGATCGCCGCGATGTGATCGGCGGTGCGGGGCAGCGCGAGCGCCACGATCCGCTCGGGTCCGACGCCGTGTCCGGCCAGTACGCGGGCCAACTGGTCCGTGCGCGCGTCGAGTTCGGCGAACGTCCACGTCGTACGGCCGTCGGTGACGGCGACCGCGCCGGGGTCAGCGGCGGCCTGGGCCACGAACAACGCCGGTACGGTGCCGAGCCGTTCGGTCCCTGGCGCGGGCAGCGCGGTGTCGTTCCAGGTCTCCACGACCGTGTGCCGCTCGGCGGGGCCGAGCAGGTCGAGCCGGCCGACGGCGCGGTCCGGGTCTGCCGCCATGCCGGTCAGGAGCGCGGTCAGGGCGTCCGAGATCCGTCGTACGACGGCCGGTCGGAAGAGGTCGGGCCTGAACTCGGCGGTGAGCCGCAGCCGTTCGGCGGGCTCGATCGCCCACGCGAACGGGTAGTGGGTGGAGTCCTCGTGGTCGCGGACGGAGACGCGCGGCCCGTCGCCCTCCTCCTCCGCGTCGGCGACCGGGTACGACTCGAACACCACGAGGGTGTCGAAGAGTTCGCCGAGTCCGGCGGCCCGCTGGATGTCGGCGAGGCCGAGGTGCTGGTGGGCGATGAGCCGGGACTGCTCGTCCTGGAGCCGTGCCAGCAGCGCGGCCGTGCTCTCCTCCGGGCGGACCCGCACCCGTACCGGCACGGTGTTGATGAACAGGCCGATCATCGACTCGGCACCGGCCAGTTCGGGCGAACGCCCCGCGACGGTGGCGCCGAACACCACGTCGTCCCGGCCGGTGAGCCGACCGAGGAGCACGCCCCAGGCCGCCTGGACCAGGGTGTTGACGGTGACGCCCTGACGGCGCGCGAACGCCTCCAGCTCCGCCGTGCGCTCCGGGTCCAACTCGACGGTGTGGGTGCTCGGTACGACGGCGGCGCGGTCGGGGTCGACGGGCGCGAGCCGCGTCGGCTCGGCCAGCCCGCCGAGGGCCTCGGCCCATGCGGCGGTGGACACGGCCGGGTCCTGGGCGGCCAGCAGCCGCAGGTGCTCGCGGTACGGAGCGGGTGCGGTCGGCGTACGGCCCTCGTAGCGCGCCCACAACTCGGCGGTGAGCAGCGGCAGCGACCAGCCGTCGAGCAGGAGGTGCTGGTGCGAGAGCACGAGCCGGTGCCGGTCCGGACCGAGCCGGGCCAGCAACAGCCGCAGCAGTGGCGGGTGTTCGGGGTCGAAGCGGCGTCGCTCCTGGACGAGCAGGCGCTCCCATTCCTCAGGGTCGTCGGCCAAGTCGAGCTGTCGCCACGGCAGTACGGCCGTGCGCGGTACGACGGCGACGGGCCGTCCGGAGGACAGGTGCCGGAAGCCGCTGCGCAGGTTCTCGTGCGCGTCGAGGACGGACTGGGCCGCGGTGTGCAACCGGTCGGCGTCCAGGGGGCCTTCGAGGTCGTAGGAGACCTGGACGGTGTACACGTCCGGTCCGTCGTCGCCGGAGTCGAGGGCTGCGTGGAAGAGCAGGCCGGCCTGGAGCGGGGAGACGGGCAGGACTTCGGTTCCGGCGGGCAGGGCGGCGAGTTCGGCGCGCTCTTCGGACGTGAGGTCGAGCAGGGTGACCTCGTCGTCGCCCTCGGCGGTGGCCGTGGTGGCGGTGACGGTGGCGAGCCCGGCTGCCGACTTGTGGCGGAACACGTCGCGCGGGCTGAAGGTGAGGCCGGCGGCGCGGGCGCGGGCGACCAGTTGCATGGCGACGATGCTGTCGCCGCCGAGGGAGAAGAAGTCGTCCTCGACTCCGACGCGTTCGAGACCGAGCACGTCCGCGACGAGGGCGCAGAGGGCCTCCTCCAGCGGTGTGCGCGGGCGGGTGTCGGTGACCTCGGCGGCGAAGTCGGGGGCGGGCAGGGCGCGGCGGTCGAGTTTGCCGTTGGGGGTGAGCGGGAGGGCGTCGAGGGTGACGACGGCCGACGGGACCATGTGGTCGGGCAGCGACCGGGCGGCGTGGGCGCGGAGTTCGGCGGAGTCCGCCGCCGGACCGGTCGGCACGACATAGGCGACGAGGCGCTCGTCGCGCAGGACGACGGTGGCGTGCGCGACGCCCGTGTGGGCGGCCAACACGCTCTCGATCTCGCCGAGTTCGATGCGGAAGCCGCGCAGTTTGACCTGGTCGTCGGCGCGGCCGAGGTACTCCAGTTCGCCGTCCCAGGTCCAGCGGGCCAGGTCGCCGGTGCGGTACATACGGGCGCCGGGCTCGGTGGCGTACGGGTCGGCGACGAAGCGTTCGGCGGTCAGCGCGGAGCGGCCCAGGTAGCCGCGCGCCAACTGGACGCCTGCCAGATACAGTTCGCCGGCCACACCGGGCGGTACAGGGCGGAGTCCCGCGTCGAGGACATAGGTGCGGGTGTTCCACACCGGGCGGCCGATCGACACGCCGGCCGGGTCGGCGGGGACCTCGTGGGCGGTGACGTCGACGGACGCCTCCGTGGGGCCGTAGAGGTTGTGCAGGCGGCTGTTCGGCAGGACCTGGTGGAAGCGGGCGGCGAGCGGGGCGGGCAACGCCTCGCCGCTGCACATGACTTGGAGCAGACCGGTGCAGCGGGCGGCGGCGCGCTCGTCGAGGAAGGCGCGCAGCATCGACGGCACGAAGTGGGCCGTGGTGATGTGCTGACGCTCGATCAGTTCGGCGAGGTAGACCGGGTCCTGGTGGCCTTCCGGGCGGGCGACGACGAGCGTGGCGCCGGTGATGAGCGGCCAGAAGTACTCCCACACCGACACGTCGAACCCGGCCGGGGTCTTCTGCAGCACCCGGTCGTCGGCGTCGAGGCGGTAGGTGTCCTGCATCCACAACAGGCGGTTGGTGATGCCCTGGTGAGGGACGGTGACGCCCTTGGGGCGGCCGGTGGAGCCGGAGGTGTAGATGACGTAGGCGGGGTGGCGGGGGTCGAAGGCGATGGGCAGCGGTGCGTACGCCGAGTGGTCGGGAGTGCCGTCCGTGTCCACGGTGAGCGTGGGCACGTCGCTGTCCGGGAGGGTGATGCCCTCGGTGGTGATCAGGCAGACCGGGCGGGCGTCGGCGAGCGTGTAGGCAAGGCGGTCGGCCGGGTAGCCGGTGTCGAGGGGCAGATAGGCGGCGCCCGCGCGGTGGACCGCGAGGAGGGACACCACGAGGGCGAAGGAGCGCGGCAGGGCGACGGCGACGACGGCCTCGGCCCGCGCGCCGTGTGCGGCGAGGGTGTGCGCCAACTTCTCCACGCGCAGGTCGAGTTCCGCGTAGGTGAGGGCGGTGTCCTCGAAGACGACCGCCGTGGCTTCGGGGGTGCGGGCGACCTGGGCGCGGAAGAGTTCCGGCAGGGTGAGGTCGGGGACGGTGCGGGCGGTGTCGTTCCAGTCGGTGAGGACGAGGGCGCGTTCGTCGTCGCGCAGGACGTCGAGGGTGCCGATGCGCCGGTCGGGGTCGGTGGCGATCTGGGCCAGGAGCAACTCCAGGCGCTGGGCGAGGAGTTCGGCGGTCGACTCGTCGAAGAGGTCGGCGCTGTACTCGATCCAGCAGCGCATGCCGTCCGCGCCCTGCTCGACGAAGTCGAAGCTGAGGTCGAACTTGGCGCCCTGCTGGCCAAGTTCCGCACGGCGCGCGGTCAGACCGGGCAGGGCGGGCGTGGCGCCCTCGTCGTCGAGGTGGACGACCATCACCTGGAACAGCGGGTGCCGGGCCAGTGAGCGGGCCGGGTTGACCGCCTCGACCAGGCGCTCGAAGGGCAGGTCCTGGTGTTCGTAGGCGGCGAGGTCGGTGTCCCGGACGCGGGCGAGCAGCTCGGCGAACGTGGGGTCGCCGGACAGATCGGTGCGCAGGACAAGGGTGTTGACGAAGAAGCCGACCAGGTTTTCGAGGTGTTCGTCGGCCCGTCCGGAGATGGGTGCCCCGAGCGGGATGTCGTCCCCGGCACCGAGCCGGTGCAGCAGTGCGGCGACGGCGGCCTGGGTGACCATGAACATACTGACGCCGTGGTGGCGGGCCAACGCGCGCAGCGCGCCGGTCTGTTCGGCGTCGAGATTCAGCCCGACGGCACCGCCCCGGTGGCTGCTCTCCAGCGGACGGGGACGGTCGGTGGGCAGCGCGAGCTCGTCCGACAGGCCCGCCAATACCGTCTGCCAGTAGGCGAGTTGGCGGGACTGGCGGCTGTCCGGGGCGTCGGCGTCGCCGAGCGCCTCGCGGTGCCAGAGGGCGTAGTCGGCGTACTGCACGGGCAGCGGGGTCCACGCGGGGGCCCGTCCCTCGCGGCGGGCTTCGTAGGCGGTGGCCAGGTCCCGCCACAGCGGCCCGTCGGACCACTGGTCGCCGGCGATGTGGTGCAGCACCAACAGCAGGACGTGCCGGTCCTCCGCCAACTCGAACGCGTGGGCGCGCAGCGGGAGTTCACGGTCGATGTCGAACCCGCGCGCGGCGGCCTCGGCGAGCCGCTCGGGCAGTTCGGTCTCCGTGACCCGGCTGTGGTGGAGGGGCACGGAGGCCTCGTCCAGCACGACCTGGTGGGGGCGGCCGTCCCGCTCGGGGAAGACCGTGCGCAGGCTCTCGTGCCGTACGGCGACGTCGTTCAACGCGGCGGCCAGCGCGGCCTGGTCGAGCGTGCCGGTCAGATGCCAGGCGGCCGGGATATTGTACGTGGCTCCCGGGCCCTCGATGCGGTGCAGCAGCCAGAGGCGCTGCTGGGCATAGGAGAGCGGGAGTTCGTCGGGGCGTTCGGCGGGGACGAGGGCGGGCAGTCCGCCGGCCCGGTCGTCGAGGCGGGCCGCGAGGAGCGCGGGCGTGGAGGCCTCGAAGACGGTACGGACGGTGAGGTCGGCGCCAAGTGCCGTGCGGACGCGGCTGACCAGGCGCATGGCCAGCAGGGAGTGGCCGCCGAGGGTGAAGAAGTCGTCGTCGGCGCCGACGCGTTCGAGGCCGAGGATGTCGCCGAAGAGTCCGGCGAGGATCTCCTCGCGCGGGCCGCGGGGCGAGGTGCCCGGGTCCGTACCGGTGGCGGTCGTGAAGTCAGGGGCGGGCAGGGCGGCGCGGTCGAGCTTGCCGTTGGGGGTGAGGGGCAGCGTGTCGAGGGCGACGATGGCGGCGGGGACCATGTGGGCGGGGAGGGCGGCGGCGGTGTGGGCGCGGAGGGCGGCCACGTCGAGCGGTCGGGCGGGGAGCGGGGCGGAGTGGAGTGCGGGCCTGTCCGCCGTCTCGGCGACAGTGCCGAAGCCGGGCGCGGTCACGTCCGCCGAACGGACGGCCGTAGTGGCGCGAAGCGCCTCCACGCCGGCCGTCCGGCCGTCCCCGGCCGGGACCACATACGCCACCAGGCGCTGCTCGCGCACCACGACCACAGCGTGGGCAACGTACGGATGCGTGGTCAACACGCCCTCGATCTCGCCGGGTTCGACGCGGAAGCCGCGTACCTTCACCTGGTCGTCGGTACGGCCCAGATACTCGACCGTGCCATCGGCGTTCCAGCGGGCCAGGTCGCCGGTGCGGTACATGCGGGTGCCCGGGGTGCCGTACGGGTCGGCGACGAACCGCTCCGCGGTCAGGCCGGGCCGGTCGAGGTAACCGCGTGCCAACTGGACGCCCGCCAGGTACAACTCGCCCGGGATGCCGGGTGGGACGGGGCGCAGGCCGGCGTCGAGGACGTAGGTGCGGGTGTTCCACACCGGGTGGCCGATCGGCACGCTCGTCGCGTCGGGTCCGATCTCCACGGCCGTCACGTCGACCGAGGCCTCGGTCGGACCGTAGAGGTTGTGCAACTCGGCGGTGCCCAGGGCCTCGTGGAAGCGGTGGGTGAGGGTGACGGGCAGGGCCTCGCCGCTGCACATGACCCGGCGCAGGCCGGTGCAGTCCGCCGCGGCCGGTTCCTCCAGGAAGAGTTGGAGCATGGAGGGCACGAAGTGGATGGTGGTGACGTCCTGTTCACGGATCAGCTGGGCCAGGTAGGCCGGGTCGCGGTGGCCCTCGGGGCGGGCGACGACCAGGGTGGCGCCGGTGATCAGGGGCCAGAAGAACTCCCACACCGACACGTCGAAGCTCGACGGGGTCTTCTGCAACACCCGGTCGTCGGCGGTGAGTCCGTACGCGTCCTGCATCCACAGCAGCCGGTTGACGATGCCCTCGTGCGGGACGACGACGCCCTTGGGGCGGCCGGTGGAGCCGGAGGTGTAGATGACGTAGGCGGGGTGCGACGGGTCGTAGGACGTGGGGAGTTGGGCCTCGGGACCGGTCGGCAGGGTGTCGCGGACGACGTACACCGGGCGGGCGTCCTCGACCATGAGGGCGAGGCGGTCCTCCGGGTAGTCGGGGTCGAGCGGGAGGTAGGCGGCTCCGGCGCGGTGGACGGCGAGCAGGGCGACGACGAGTTCGAGTGAGCGCGGGAGGGCTACGGCCACGGTCTCCTCGGGGCCCGCGCCGAGCGCGGCCAACACCCCGGCCGTGCGCTCGACTTGGGCGTCCAGCTCCGCGTACGTCAGTCGCTGCCCCTCGAAGACGAGTGCCGTGGCGTCGGGGGTGCGGGCGACCTGGGCGCGGAAGAGTTCCGGGAGGGTGGTGGCCGGCACGGGGTGTTCGGTGGCGTTCCACTCCCCCAGGACCAGCGCGCGCTCGGTGTCCTCCAGGAGGTCGAAGTCCCTTACGGCGCGGTCGGGTTCGGCCGCCGCGTGGTCCAGGAGGCGGGCCATGCGGGCGGCGATGCGCTCGGCGGTGCCGTGGTCGAAGAGGTCGGTCGCGTACTCCAGGAGCAGGACCACCCGGTCGCGGCCGGTCTCGTCGACGAAGGTGAAGTGCAGGTCGAACTTCGCCATGCCGGTGTCCATGTCGAACCACTCGGTCGTGAGGCCGAGCACGTCCGGGTCGCCGTCGGGGCGGTGGTGGTAGCCGAGCATGACTTGGAAGAGCGGGTTGCGGCCTGCCACGCGGGGCGGGTTGAGTGCCTCCACGACCCGGTCGAAGGGCAGGTCCTGGTACTCGAAGGCCACGAGGGACGACTCCCGTACCCGGCCCAGGAGTTCACGGAACGTCAGCTCGTCGCCGGACACGTCGGTACGCAGCACCAGCGTGTTGACGAAGAAGCCCACCAGGTCGGCGAGGGCCTCGTCGGTGCGACCGGCGATGGGGGCGCCGAGCGGGATGTCCTCGCCCGCGCCGAGCCGGTTCAGCAGGGCGGCGGTGGCCGCCTGGAACAGCATGAACATGCTGGTCCCGGTGGCGCCGGAGAGGTCTCGGAGGGCGTGGCCGGTGGCGGTGGGCAGTTCCAGGCGGACCTTGCCGCCGTGTCCGGTCGGCTCGGTGGGGCGCGGTCGGTCGGCGGGCAGGGCGAGTTCGTCGGGGAGGCCGCGCAAGGCGTCGGCCCAGTGGGCGAGTTGGGCCTCGCCGGTGCGGGCGAGGAGGTCGTCCTGCCAGAGGGTGTAGTCGGCGTACTGCACCGGCAGGGGCGCCCACTCAGGTGCCTGTCCCTCGCGGCGGGCCGCGTAGGCGGTGTCGAGGTCGGCGAGGAAGGGGCGGTCGGACCACTCGTCGGTGGTGATGTGGTGCAGGACGACGGCCACCACGTGCTCGTCCGGGCCGAGCCTGAACACCTCGCAGCGCAAGGGGAGTTCGGCGGTGAGGTCGAAGGGACGGCGCTGGGCGGACTCGATCAGCGCGGGCAGGTCGTCCTCGGCACAGTCGACGACCGTGCAGGCCGGGACCGCCTCATCGGCGGGGACGATCCGCTGGTACGGCTCGCCCTCGTGTGTCGGGAACACCGTCCGCAGCGCCTCGTGGCGTCCGGCGACGTCGCGCAGTGCGGCGGCCAGGGCCTCGGTGTCGAGGGTGCCGCGCAGCCGGAAGACCAGCGGGAAGTTGTAGGCGACTCCGCTGCCGGTGATCTCCTCGACGAGCAACAGCCGTCGCTGGGCGGCCGACAGCGGGATGCGGGCAGGCCTGTCCGCGACCGGAGTGATCGCCGGGCGGGCTGGGCTCGCCGTGTCCGCACGGCCCGCGAGCAGAGCGGGAGTCGGGGCTTCGAAGAGGTCGCGGATGGCGAGTTCGGCGCCCAGTTCGGTGCGGGCACGGCTGACCAGTCGGGTGGCGAGGAGTGAATGCCCGCCCAGGTCGAAGAAGTTGTCCTCCGCGCCGACTTCGGGGAGCCCCAGCACCTCGGCGAACAGGCGGCAGAGCACCTCTTCCTGCGGGGTGCGCGGGCCGCGTCCGCCACCGAGGGCGACGGCGGGTTCGGCGTCGGGCAGGGCCCGGACGTCGAGCTTGCCGTTGGCGTTCATGGGCAGGCCGTCGACGGTGACGAACGCCGACGGGACCATGTACTCGGGCAGTTCGCGGCCCAGGTCCTCGCGCAGCCGCCGCACCAGCGCGCTCGCCTCGCGGGCGGCGGTGGGGTCGTTGGCGTAGGGGTGCGTGCCGCCGCCGGGCCGGAACAGGCCGCCGGTCAGGCGCAGTTCGGGGGACTTCAGGAAGACGGCGTCGTAGGTCCCGTCCTGCTCGGACCAGGTCGTCAGCACCCGGTATCCGGCGGCCGTACCGAGTTCGTGCAGGTGCTCGGGGTCGACGCCCGTCTCGGTCGTGCGGCCGTCCTGGATGCCGGTGAAGCGGAGTGCCTCGGGCCGTTCGCCGCGCGGGCGTTCTGTGGTGGCGCCGGTCGCAGACCAGCCGCCACGCAGGAGTTCACCGATCGCCTCGGCCGACGACCAGTCGCCGCGCAGGAGTTCGCCGATGGTGTTGCCGGTGGCCCAGTCGACGGACGGGGCGTTGTCCAGGCGTACGTCCGGATCGTCGGCGTAGAGGACGACGTCGTAGCGGTGTCGGCTCAGCTCGTTGTGGTGGTGGGCGCGCTTGGTGCGCAGGTCGACGCCGTAGCCGAGGGTGGTGAAGTAGTCGGGGTCTACGAGAAGTTCCTTCTCCAGGCGCTGGCCGCGTTCCACCGCCCGCTCCAGGTCCGCTTCGGCGGTGCCCCTGGCTCGTTGGATCTCGGTGTGGAAGGTGCCGGCGAGCCGCAGGTTGCGGATGTCGCCGACGAAGAGGGCGCCGCCGGGCGCGAGCAGGTCCATCAGGCCGTGCAGGACGGTCGTGAGGTGGTCGATGCTCGGGAAGTACTGGATGACGGAGTTGATGACGATCGTGTCGAAGTAGGCGAACGGCAGCCCGCTCAGGTCCTCGGCCGGGCGGCAGCGCAGTTCGACCTTGGCGGCGAGCGCGGGGTCGCGCCGCACCTCCTCACCGATCTTGCGGATGACGGGGGCGGCGAAGTCGGTCGCCCAGTACGCCTCCGCGTTCGGGGCGAGCCGTGACAGCAACAGGCCTGATCCGACGCCGATTTCGAGGATGCGGCGGGGCTTGAGGGCGCCGATGCGGGCGAGGGTGGCCTCGCGCCACTCGTGCATCTCCTCGAAGGGGATGGGCTGTCCGTCGTAGGAGCTGTCCCAGCCGTCGTACTGCTCGGTGAAGACGGCGGTGCCGATCTCCTCGTACTCGTCGGAGTAGATCTCCTGCCACTCCCCCACCTGCGCGGCCTCGGCGGCGGTGCGTTCGGCCGAGTCGGCGCCGGAGGGCACGACGTAGCCGACGAGGCGTTCGTCGCGGACGACCACGGCGGCCTGGGAGACGAGCGGGTGGCGGCTGAGGGCGGTTTCGATCTCGCCGGGTTCGATGCGGTAGCCGCGGATCTTGACCTGGTCGTCGGTGCGGCCGAGAAAGTCGAGGTTGCCGTCGGGGTTGCGGCGCACGAGATCGCCGGTGCGGTACATGCGCTCGCCGGGCTCGCCGAACGGGTCGGCGACGAAGCGTTCGGAGGTCAGCGCGGGCCGGTCCAAGTAGCCGCGGGCCAGGCCGATTCCGGCGATGTACAGCTCGCCGGGGACACCGTCGGGCACCGGGCGCAGCCAGGCGTCGAGGATGTGGGCGCGGGTGCCCCGGATGGGCTTGCCGACGGTGGGGGTGTCGCTGTCGAGGGTGCCGCCGCCGAGGGTGTTGATGGTGTACTCGGTCGGCCCGTACAGGTTGTAGCCGTAGGTGCCCTCGGTGTCGCGCAGTGCCGTCCACACCGTCTCCGGTACGGCTTCGCCGCCGAGGAGGACGAGGGGCGGGACATGGCCCTCCAACAGGCCCTGTTCGATGAGGAGTCGGGCGTAGGTGGGGGTGACGTTGACGACGTCGACGCGGTGGCGTTCGCAGTAGGCGACCAGCGCCTCGGCGTCACGCCGCAACTCCTCGTCGCAGACGTGCACTTCGTGGCCCTCGACCAGCCACAGCAGCTCTTCCCACGACATGTCGAAGGCGAAGGACACGGTGTGCGCGATGCGCAGTCGTCGGCCGCCGGCCGAGGCGATGGCGGGCTCGAAGATCTCCTTCTGGTGGTTCAACTGCATGTTCGTCAGGCCCCGGTAGGGGGTGACGACGCCCTTGGGGCGGCCGGTGGAGCCCGAGGTGTAGATGACGTAGGCGGGGTGTTCGAGGCTGAAGCGCAGACGGACGGGAGTGTCCGGCCGGCCCGCCAACTCCCCCTTGATCTCCGGGGTGTCGAGCAGGACGCGGGTCATCTCGCCGTCCAGCGTGGCGGATACGGCCGTGGTGCTGAGCAGGAGAAGCGGGCTTGCGTCGGCCAGCATCAGGGAGAGGCGGTCGTCCGGGTGGTCCAACTCCAGGGGCAGATAGGCCGCCCCGGTGCGCAGGACCGCGAAGAGGGCGACCACCATGTCGAGGGAGCGCGGCAGGGCGAGCGCCACGACCTGCTCGGGGCCCGCGCCCCGGTCGATCAGCAGCCGGGCCATCCGGTTGACGGCCGCGTCGAGTTCGGCGTACGTCATGCTGCGCTCGCCGAAGACCAGGGCCCGTTCGTCCGGGGTGCGTTCGGCCTGCGCGGCGAGCAGGTCTGCGATGGTGTCCTCGGGGTCGGGGACACGGCTGGCCGCCGACTCCCGCTGTAGCGCCTCAACTTCGGCGGGAAGGAGGGAATCGAGGGAGCCGACCGGTGCCGTGAGGTCGACGGTGAGGCGGTCGACGAGGAGCGTGAAGCGGTCGAGGAGGGCCTGCGCCTGGTCGGTCGGGACTAGGTCGGGGCGGTGGGTGAGGGTGACGGCGATCTCGCGGCCGGGGGTGATGACGAGGTTGGCCGGGTAGTGGGTGGCGTCGACGTTGGCGACGGCGGTGGCGCCGTGCCGGGTCTTCAGGTCGGCGAGCCGTTCCTCGGTGTCGTTGTTGCGCAGCACGAACAGCGTGTCGAAGAGCTTGCGGTGGCCGGTCTCGGCCTGGAGGACACCGAGGCTGAGGTGCTCGTACGGCATGAGGTCGAGGCGTTCGCCCTGGATGCGGCGGAGCAGGTCGAGGACCGGTTCGGCGGGGTCGAGGGCGATGCGGGTCGGGACGGTGTTGAGGAACAGGCCGATGATGTTGCCGACGTCCGGGACCTCGCTGGGCCGGCCTGCGACGGTGGTGCCGAACACGACGTCGGCGCGGCCGGTCGCGGAGGCGAGGGTGAGTCCCCAGGCTGCGTTGAGGATCGTGTTGAGGGTCAGGCCGTGGGCGGGGGCCAACTCGCGCAGGCGGTCGCCGAGTTCGGTGGAGAGACGGGTGTCGAGCTGGTCGGGGATGACCGGTTCGAGGCCGTCGGTGGCGGTGGGGGCGAGCAGGGTCGGCTCGTCGAGACCGGCGAGCGCGGTGCGCCAGGCGGCGGTGGCGACCGAGTCGTCCTGCTCCTCGAGCCAGGTCAGGTAGTCGCGGTAACTGCCGGGCTCGGGAAGGGCGTTGGCGTCGCCGCCCATCTCGTAGAGGGCGAACAGCTCATCGAGGAAGAGCCAGGCCGACCAGCCGTCCCAGAGGATCAGATGGCGGCCGATGACGAGCCGGTCGCCGCGTTCCGCGCCGAGGCACAACAGGAGCAGCCGGAACAGCGGGGGTGCGGACAGGTCGAAGCGACGGTTGCGTTCGGCGTCCGTCAACTCCCGCAGGAGTACGTCCTGTTCGGCGGCGGGGAGGAGGGAGAGGTCGACCTCTTCGAGGGGGATCTCCGGGTCCTCGACGATGAACTGCACGGGCTGGTCGAGGCCGTCGCTGGTGAAACCCGCGCGCAGACCGGGGTTGCGGTCGAGGAGGGTACGGACGGCGGCGCGCAGCCGGGTGGTGTCGAGGCGGGTGGCGAAGTCGAAGGTCTCGTGGACGGTGTAGACGTCCAACGCGCCCTCGTCGTACGCCGAGTGGAAGAACAGGCCTTCCTGGAGGGGGGCCAGCGGCCAGACGTCGGCGACCTCCGCCGGGGCGGCGACGGCGCGGACGCGGGCGTGTTCGGCGGTGGTGAGGGTGAACGCCTCGACGGGGGCGACCACGGCGGTCGATGCGGTGCCGGCCGCCAACGCCAGGGCGGCGGGCGTGCGGTGCGTGAACACGTCGCGCGGGCTCAGGTCCAGGCCCGCCGCGCGAGCGCGGCTCGCGACGCCGATGGAGCTGATGCTGTCGCCGCCGAGCCGGAAGAAGTCGTCGTCGGGGCCCGCGTCCTCGATGCCGAGGACGGCCGCGAAGATCTCGGTGAGCTGCCGCTCCAACGGCCCCTCGGGCAGGCGGCGTTCGGCGCGCTCGGCCTCGGGGGCGGGCAGCGCGGCCTGGTCGAGCTTGCCGCTGGGGGTGAGCGGGAGGTCGGCGAGGACGACGTACGCCTCGGGAACCAGCGGCGCGGGCAGCGCGTCGGCGAGTGCGGCGCGCAGGCCGGCGGGGTCGAGGGCGGCTCCGGAGGCCGGGACCGCGTAGGCGACGAGGTGCTGGTCGCGGATGACGACGGCACCCCGGGCCACGCCCGGTACGCGCGTCAACTCGGCCTCGATCTCACCGAGTTCGACGCGGTTTCCGCGCAGTTTGACCTGGCGGTCGGTGCGGCCCAGGTAGTCGATCGTGCCGTCGGGGCGGCGGCGCACGAGGTCGCCGGTGCGGTACATGCGGGCGCCGGGCTCGGTGGCGTACGGGTCGGCCACGAAACGGTCGGCGGTGAGCGCGGGGCGCCGGTGGTAGCCACGGGCCAACTGCACGCCGGTCAGGTACAACTCGCCGGGCACGCCGTCGGGAACGGGACGCAGGCAGGTGTCGAGGACGCGCAGGCCGGTGTTCCACACGGGCCGTCCGATGGGCACGGTGGTGCCGGGCGCACCGTCGTAGGCGTGGTAGGTCACGTCCACGGCGGCCTCGGTGGGGCCGTAGAGGTTGTGCAGCGGGACGCCGGTCAGTTCGTGCCAGCGGTGGGCGGCGGCGCCGGACAGGGCCTCGCCGCTGCTGAACACCCGGCGCAGGCTGCCCGCCCAGGCGGGGTCGGCGGTGACCTCGTCGGAGGCGAGGAACGCCCCCAGCATCGACGGCACGAAGTGCGTCGTGGTGATGCCCTCGGCCTGGATCAGCCGGGCCAGATAGGCGGGGTCGCGGTGTCCGTCGGGGGCGGCGAGGACGACGGCGGCGCCCTCGCGCAGCGCCCAGAAGAACTCCCACACACTCACGTCGAAGCTGGACGGGGTTTTCTGCAACACCCGGTCGTCGGCGGCGAGTTCGTACGCGCCCTGCATCCAGGCCAGCCGGTTGCCGATGGCGCGGTGGGTGACGACCACGCCCTTGGGGCGACCGGTGGAGCCGGAGGTGTAGATGAGGTAGGCGGGGTCGTCGGGGCGGGCCGGGTCCTGGGCGCCGCCGAACAGGGCCTCTTCGCCCTCCGCGTCCACCCGCAGCACGTCGAGACCGTCGACCGACGGCAGCCGGTCGGCGTCCCGCGCCGTCGTGACGACCGTGGTCGCGCCCGAGTCGGCCAGCATGTAGGCGAGGCGCTCGGCCGGGTAGTCCAGGTCGAGGGGCAGATAGGCGGCCCCCGACTTCAGGACGCCCAGCAGCGCCACCATCAGCTCTGCCGAGCGGGGTACGGCGACGGCGACGAACCGTTCCCGGCCCGCGCCCTTGGCGCGCAGCCGTGCGGCCAACTCCTCGGCGCGTGAGTCGAGTTCGGCGTAGGTCAGGGTCGTACCGTCGAAGACGACAGCGGTGGCGCCCGGAGTCCGCGCGACCTGTGCGGCGAACTCGGCGGCGAGCGTGGTGGCCGGGATCGGCCGGGTCTCCCCCGCCGGATGGGCGGCGGCCAGCTCGTCCGGGGTGAGCAGGTCGAGGTCCGCGATCCGGGCGCCGGGGTCGTCCGCCAGCACGTGCAGGATCAGCGTGAGCCGGTCGGCGAGGGACTGCACCGCGTCGGCGTCGAGGCGGCGGGCGTGGTGCTTGAGACGCAGGTCGAGGCGGCGGCCGGGCTTGACGATGAGGGCCAGGGGGTAGTGCACGGCGTCGTGGAAGGCGTGTCCGGCGACGGCGATCGCGCCGGTGGGGTCGGTGATGCCCGGGGCGCCCTCGCCCCCGGGGTAGTTCTCGAACACCACGAGGGTGTCGAAGAGGTCGCCGTCGCCCGCGTGGCCGGTGGCGCGCTGGATGTCGGCGAGGCCGAGGTGCTGGTGGTCGAGGAGCGCGCTCTGCTCGTCCTGGAGCCGGTCGAGCACTGTGCCCAGGGTGTCACCGGGAGCCCAACGCAGGCGGGTGGGCAGGGTGTTGATGAACAGGCCGATCATCGACTCGATGCCGTCGACGGCGGCGTCACGTCCGGCGACGGTCGTGCCGAACAGCACGTCCTGGCGACCGGTCATACGGCCGACGAGCAGACCCCACGCGCCCTGGACGAGGGTGCCGAGGGTGACTCCGCGTTCCCGGGCGCGGGCGGCGAGGCGCGAGGTGACGCGCTCGGTCAACTCGACGCGGATCTGGGTGGGTTCGACCGGTCCGGCGGGCGCGGGGGCCTCGACGAGCCGGGTGGGTTCCTCGACCCCGGCGAGGGCGGTGCTCCAGGCCGCGCGGGCGGCTTCGCGGTCGGCGCCGGCGATGCGGCGGAGGTAGCCGCGGTAGGGGGCGACTTCGGGGAGGGGGGTCGGGTTCTCGCCGTAGAGGGCGAGGAGTTCGCGGTGCAGGACCGGCAAGGACCAGCCGTCCGCGACGATGTGATGGAACGTCAGGACCAGTCGGCTGCGGTCCTCGCCGAAGCGGATGAGGGCGCAGCGGATCAGCGGCGGATGGGCGAGGTCGAAGCGGTGGGCGCGTTCGTCGGCGGCGACGGCCTCGGCGAGGGCACGGCGGACCGTGGGGTCGTCCTGGGCTGCCAAGTCCACTTCGTGCCAGGGCAGTTCGAGGCCGGAGGCGATGAGCTGGACCGGGCGGCCGTCGGGTGTCTGGCGGAAGCAGGCGCGCAGCGGGGCGTGCCGGTCGACGAGCCGTTGCGCGGCCTGATGCAGCAGGGTGCCGTCGACCGGTCCGGACAGCTCGATGACCTGCTGCACTACATAGGCGTCGAGTTCGGCGCCGTCCACCAGCGCGTGGAAGAAGAAGCCTTCCTGGAGCGGGCCGAGGGGCAGCGACTCCTCGACGGCGACGGGGAACTCGCCCTGGACGGAGGCGAGTTCGTCGTCACTCAGCGGCTGCCACGGGGTGGCTTCGCCGAGATCGGCCGTCCCTGTGCGGGCGACCGTGGCGAGTTCCGCGACCGTACGGTGCCGGAACACGTCCCGCGGGGTCAGTTCCAGGCCTGCCCGGCGAGCCAGGATGAGGAGTTGGACGGCGACGATGCTGTCACCGCCGAGCGCGAAGAAGTCGTCGTCGACGCCGACCGAGGGCACCTTGAGTGCCCGTGCGTAGAGGTCGCACAGCAGCCGCTCGCGGGCCGTCTCGGGGGCCCGGCCCGCACTCGACAGACGGGTGAGGTCCGGGACCGGCAGTGCGGCGGCGTCGAGCTTGCCGCTGGGGGTGACGGGCAGCCGGTCCAGCGGGACGAAGGCGGCCGGGACCATGTAGTCGGGCAGGTACTCGGTGGCATGGGTCCGCAGGGTCGACATCAGGGCGTTGACGTTGCGGAAGGGCGCGGGGCGGTTGGTGAGCGGGTGGCCGGCTCCGGGGCGGTACCGTGCCCGCGCCTCCGCTTCGAGGGCGAACACGGCGTCCAGGCTGCCGTCCTCGGCGTCCCCGTTCCAGGTGAGCGCCACCTCGTAGCCGTGCCGCGCGGCGATCTCGTACAGGGCCTCGGGATCCACGCCGTACGGTCCGGCGGCCGGCCTGCTGCTGTCGTCGAGGGCGGAGAGCGCGGCGAGGTCGTCGGCGAGGCGGGAGTTGGGGATGCCGGTGATCCGCAACCGGTCCGGGCGTCCGGCGAGCAGCTCGTCCAGTGCCTGCGCCGAACCGAGCGCGGGCCAGGGCGACTCGGGCAGCTCCTCGGCGGCATCCGACTGCGGTCGCAGCACAACGTCGTAGCGATAGCGGGTGAGTTCGTTGTGGTGCGTGCCGCGCTTGACGCGAATGTCGGCGCTGAGGCCGTCCAGGCTCGTGAAGTAGTCGGGGTCGACGAGGAGTTCGCCCTCCCAGGCGACGGCCCGGTCCACGGCGGCGCGCAGGGCTTCCTTGTCCGCGCCCGTCTCGTCCCCCTCGTCCCGTACCCGCCCGCTCTCGACGGCGGCGCTCAGGGTGCGCAGCAGGCGCAGGTTGCGGACGTCGCCGACGAACACCGCGCCGCCGGGGGCGAGAAGTGCCGCCGCGTCCCGGAGTACGCCGGTGAGGTAGTCGCCGCCGGGGAAGTACTGGATGACGGAGTTGACGACGATCGTGTCGAAGTGGCCCTCGGGCAGACCGGTGAGGTCGTGCGCGGGACGGGCCAACAGGGTGACGCGGTCGGCGAGTTCGGGCACGGCGGACACCTGGGCGTCCAGGGCGCGTACGGCTTCCTCGGAGAGGTCGGTGCCCCAGTACTCGGCGCAGTCCGGGGCGAGCCGGGACAGCAGCAGGCCGGAGCCGACGCCGATCTCCAGGATGCGCCGGGGCCGTAGCGCGCGGATGCGGTCGAGGGTGGCCGCGCGCCACTCCCGCATGTCGGCCAGGGGGATGGGCAGGCCGTCGTACATGCTGTTCCAGCCGGCGAAGTTCTCCTCGAAACCGTCCGATCCGGCGGCGGAGTACAGGAGTTCGTGCAGGTCCTTCCAGTCCGCGACGCCCTCATCAGGGCTCGCCTCGGCGTCCAGCGAGGGCACGACGTAGGCGGCGAGGCGGCGTTCGCCGGGCCGGTCCTCGCGGACGACGACGGCGGCCTGGTCGACGGACGGGTGGGAGCGCAGGACGGACTCGATCTCGCCGGGCTCGATGCGGAAGCCCCGGATCTTGACCTGGGTGTCGACGCGGCCGTGGAACTCCAGCCGTCCGTCCGCCTTCCAGCGCACCAAGTCGCCGGTGCGGTAGAGGCGTTCACCGGGTGCGCCGAACGGGTCGGCGACGAAGCGTTCGGCGGTGAGGGCGGGGCGGCCGAGGTAGCCGCGGGCCAGGCCGGCGCCGCCGAGGTAGAGCTCTCCCGCGACACCGGCGGGGACCGGGCGCAGTCGGTCGTCGAGGACGTAGGCGCGGGTGCCGGGGTCGGGGACGCCGATGGGCACGATGGTGCCGGCCGGGGTGTCCGGGTCGCACAGGCCCAGGGTGGAGTTGGTGGTGGCCTCGGTCGGGCCGTAGGCGTTGAACATCATCCGGCCGCGCGCGTAGCGGCCGACCAGCTCGGGCGAGACGCGTTCCGTACCGGCCAACAGGGTTGCCTCGGCCGGGAGTTGGACGTCGTCGGGCATGGCCGCGAGCAAGGCCGGCGGCAGGATCATGAAGGTGATGCCGTGCTCGTTCGCGTAGTCCGCGAGGGGTGCGCCCGGGACGCGGCGGTCGGCGGGGACGACGACCAGCCGGCCCCCGGAGAGCAGGCCGAGGCACAGGTCCCAGAACGCGACGTCGAAGCTGGGTGAGGCGAACTGGAGGACGCGGCTGTGCGGGCCGATTCCGAAACGTTCCTGCTGGGTCGCGACCAGTTTGGCGACGCCCGCGTGGGAGAGGACCGTGCCCTTGGGGCGGCCGGTGGATCCTGAGGTGTAGATGACGTAGGCCGCGTGCGCGGTCGTCAACTCGTCGGCGGTGGACGGGCCGCGGGCCGGGTACGCGGCCAGCTCGGCGACCGTCTCCGGGGCGTCGAGTACCAACGGGTCGAGGTCCGGCGGGAGTTCGGGGGCGATCTCGGCGGTGGTGACGAGGCAGACCGGGCGGGCGTCGGCGAGCATGTAGGCGATGCGGTCGGCCGGGTAGTCGGTGTCGACGGGCAGATAGGCCGCACCCGACTTCAGGACGGCGACCTCGGCCACGATCATGTCGGCCGAGCGCGGTACGGCGAGCGCCACGACCTGTTCGGGACCGGCCCCCCGGGCCACGAGCGCGTGTGCCAACTTCGCGGCACGGGCGTCGAGTTCGGCGTAGGTGAGGCGGACGTCCTCGTGGACGAGGGCGATCTCGTGCGGGCGGGCGGCGACCTGGTCGGCGAACATGCGGGGCCAGGTGAGCGCGGGGACGTCGTGCTCGGTGTCGTTCCAGCCGCGCAGGATGCGGTGCCGTTCGTCCGTGCCGAGGAGTTCGAGGTCGGCGACCGGGGTGTCCGGGCGGGCGACGGCGTCGGCGAGGAGCGTGCCGTAGTGGCCGAGGACCAGGTCGACGGTGGCGGGCTCGAAGAGGTCGGTGCGGTAGTCCGCCGACACTGCCCCGTCGGTCACGGTGAGGGCCAGGTCCAGGGGGCCGGTCTCGTCCCAGGGGGCGGGGCCGAAGCCCGTGGCGCACAACAGGCCGCCGCCGCGGAAGGGTTCGGGGGCGAGCAGCCGTAGCAGATCCGTGGTCGGCAGGTGGTGGGCGGCGGCCTCCGCGCCTACGGCCGTGATCTGCTCGCGGAGTTCGGCGAACGGGGTGTCGCCGTCGATCGTGACGCGGAGCGGGAGGCCCTCGTGGGCGACCGCCGTCTCGGTGGCCGTCGTACCGCCGTAGCGGTGCAACAGGGCGACGAAGGCGGCGAGTTGGGTGGCCACGTCGGCGGTCACGGCGAGGGGGGCCGCACGTCGGGCGCGGGAGACCTCGCCCTCTCCGCGAGGCGGACGGGGGAAGTCCAGCGGCAGGGACGTCTCCGGCACCGGTGACGCGAACCTCCGTCGCCAGAAGTCGTTCGCCGCCGTTGCCTGTGCCGAAGAAAGCGTGTTGCCCGCCACAGTTGCCCGTGCCTCCCGATGCGTGCGGAACGGCTCAGCGGAGCCGCGACCGCTCGCATAGTAAGGTAAGCATTGCCTTACTTGATAGACCCACCCCGGAACCACAGGTCCACGTCACAGCCGCTGAGGTTATGCTCACCTAAGCTGCTGGCGCGGCTGTCCGGTGGTTCGCCAACAGGGCTCCAGAGCACGGAAGATGACCCGGAAGACGACATGGAGACCGGCACGTGGCTTCAGGCAGAAGGCTTCGCACCACGGTGCTGGTGACACTGGTCGTCGCCCTCCTCGTCCTGCTGTCCCTGCTGTCGGTCGCCCTGGGCGCGCTCAGCGTCCCGCTCGACCAAGTGGTGCGCTCGGTGCTCGGCCATCCGCCCAGCCGCCTCGTCGACAACGTCATCTGGTCGGTGCGCGTGCCCCGCACCCTGCTCGGCCTGACGACCGGCGCGGCACTCGGCCTGTCCGGCGCACTGATGCAGGCCCTGACCCGCAATCCGCTCGCGGACCCGGGCATCCTCGGGGTGAGCGCCGGAGCGTCCTTCGCCATCGTCATGGCGGTCGGGGTGTTCGGGGTCGTCTCGCTGTACGGCTATGTGTGGTTCGCGTTCGGCGGGGCGCTCGTCGCGAGTGTCGTGGTCTTCTTCCTGGGGCGGCTGGGCGGGTCCGGGGCCACCCCGGTGAAACTGGCGCTCGCCGGGGTCGCCGTCACCTCGCTGCTCCAGTCGTTCACCAGCGCCGTCGTGCTGACCGACCAGGACGCGCTGGACCGCTACCGCTTCTGGTCGGCCGGCACCCTCGCCGATCAGGACTCCGGCGAGCTGATGCGCATCCTGCCCTTCCTCGCCGTGGGCGCCGTGTTGGCCCTGTCCCTCGCGCCCGCCCTCAACAGCATGGCCCTCGGCGACGACGTGGCCGCCTCCCTGGGACGGCGGCTCGGTCTGGTCCGCCTCCAAGGGGTCACCGCCGTCGTGCTGTTGACCGGCGCGTCGGTCGCCGTCATCGGTCCGGTGGTCTTCCTCGGTCTGGTCGTCCCGCACATCGCGCGGGTCCTCGCGCAGTACGCCGGGATCGGCCCCGACTACCGGTGGCTGCTGCCGCTGTCCGCCGCGCTCGCGCCCGTTCTGCTGCTGTCCGCCGACATCCTGGGCCGGATGGTGGACCGCCCGACCGAGATCCAGGCCGGTGTCCTCGTCGCCTTCCTCGGCGGCCCGTTCTTCATCGTCCTGGTCCGCCGCCGGAAGCTCGCGGAGGTATGAGCGTGCCCGCACCACCGTCCCCCGCCGTCCTGGGCAACCGGCCGTTCCGGCTGGCCGTCCCTCCGGTGTCCGGCGTGCTGCGTCCACGCCTGCTGCTCACGGGAGTCGGTGTCGCGCTCGGCGCGTTCCTGCTGTTCTGCTGGGGTCTGACCATCGGCGACTACCCGGTGGCCTTCACGGATGTCATCAGGGCCCTGTGGGGTTCGGGCGACGCGGGCACGGTCATCGTCGTCCAGAATCTACGGCTGCCACGCGCCCTGGTCGGCCTGCTGGTCGGCATCGCGTTCGGGGTGTCCGGGGCGGTGTTCCAGACGATGACCCGCAATCCGCTGGCCAGCCCCGACATGATCGGGCTCACCGAGGGCGCCGGAACTGCCGTGGTGGCGGCGGTCGTTCTGGGCTGGACCGGCGGACTCGGGCTGTCCACGCTGGGGTTGCTCGGCGCGCTGGCCACGGCGCTGCTCGTGTACGCGCTGGCGTGGAAGGGCGGAGCCACCGGGTACCGCATCATCCTCGTCGGCATCGGGGTGTCCTGGATCTGCTCCAGCGCCACCAACTTCCTTGTGGCGCGCGGCAGTCGGTTCCAGGCGGAGGCGGCGCTGGGCTGGCTGGTCGGCAACCTCAACGGCCGGACCTGGAGCCAGGTGGACTCCCTGGCCATCGCCCTGGCCGTCCTGCTGCCGGTCACGCTGGGCATGGGCCGCTGGATGCGCACGCTCATGCTCGGCGACGACGTGGCCGCCGGGCTCGGCACACCCGTCCAACCGGTGCGGCTGGCCCTGCTGTTGGCCGGGGTGGGCCTGGTCGCCTTCGGTACGGCGGCCGCCGGACCGGTGGCGTTCGTCGCGCTGGCCTGTCCGCAGATCGCCCAGCGGCTGGCGGGCACCTCGTCGCCGCCCCCGCTCGTCTCCGGTCTCACCGGCGCGTTCGTCGTCCTCGGCTCCGATCTCCTCGCCCGCGAGGCGATCCCGGGGACGGAACTGCCGGTCGGGATCGTCACCGGCGCCCTCGGCGCGCCGGTCCTGCTGTGGCTGCTCATCCGCGTCAACCGCGCGGGCTCTGGAGGCTGATCGCATGTCGACCACTGACCCGCGTGCCCCGCGGACGTCCGAATCACCGGCGTCCGGGCCGGAGTTGCGGGCACGCGATCTTCATCTCGCCTACGACGGGCGGCCGGTGGTCGAGAACCTGGACCTGACCGTGCCGACCGGCCGGATCACGGCCATCGTCGGCGCCAACGCCTGCGGGAAATCGACCCTGTTGCGGGCGCTCGCCCGGCTGCTGGCCCCGCGCCAGGGCGTGGTGGAGCTGGACGGCGTCGCGCTGCGGTCCGTCCCCACCCGTGAACTCGCCCGCAAACTGGGCATCTTGCCGCAGACGCCGGTGGCACCGGAGGGGCTGACCGTCCTCGACCTGGTGGGCCGGGGCCGTTCCCCGCACCAGACCTGGTGGCGACAGTGGTCGGCGGCCGACGAGGAGGCCGTGCACGCGGCCCTTGAGGCAACCAGCCTCACCGACCTCGCCGAGCGCCCGGTCGACGAACTCTCCGGCGGCCAGCGGCAACGCGCCTGGATCGCCATGGCAGTTGCGCAGGGCACCCCGGTGCTGCTCCTCGACGAGCCGACGACCTATCTCGACCTCGCCCACCAGATCGACGTGCTCGACCTGATCACGGACCTCAACCGGCGCGAGGGCCGCACGATCGTGATGGTGCTGCACGACCTCAACCAGGCCTGCCGGTACGCCGATCACGTCATCGCCATGAAGGGCGGCCGGATCGTCGCCGAGGGCGCGCCCGCCGATGTCGTCACCGAGGCCACGGTCGAGGACGTCTTCGACCTGCGCTGCCGGATCACGCCCGATCCGGTCAGCGGCACGCCGTTGGTGATACCGCTGGGGCGGCATCACCACGACGGCAACTCCCGGGCCGAGGACGCCGTCACGACCCACTGAGGCCCCCGCCGGTGAGGGGCGGGGGCCAGTTCGTCCAGGGGGATTTTCAGGGCCGGGACGTCAAGTACCCGCCCATGGTGCGGAAGTAGTCGCCGGCCGCGTGCTCCGTGCCGTCGTCCGTGCGCACCCGGCGGACCAACAGCCCACGTTCGCGCCCGGTATGGGCCTGCGGGCCCGCCACGATGACCACGCCGTCGCCCTCGCGGATGAAGATCCGGCCCGGGGTGCCGCCGTAGCGTCCCTCCGAGACGGCCGCGGAGACAATCCTCAGCCGCTCGCCGCGGTGGAAGGCGTACGCGTTCGGATACGGGTCCGACTGGGCCCGTACGAGGCGCTCCAGGCGTTCCGCGGGCCAACTCCAGTCGATACGGCTGTCCTCGGCCGAGCGCTTGTGGAAGAAGCTGGCGCGGCTGCGGTCCTGCGGCACCCACTGGCCGGCGTCCCGCCCGGAGGCGATGAGGTCGAGCGACTCGCGCACGATGGGCGCGATGAGGTCGACGGTGCGGTGGAACAGGTCGGTCGCCGTGTCGGTGGGCCCGACCGGCACCGAGCGCTGGATCAGGACGTCCCCGGCGTCGAGTTCGCCGTTCATGCGGTGCGCGGTGACGCCGACGCGCGGCTCGTCGTTCAGGAGCGCCCAGATGATCGGCGAGAAGCCCGCGTACGACGGCAGCAGCGAGTCGTGGACGTTGAGGGTGCCGTGCGGCGGGAGGTCGAACAGCTCCGGCGGCAGCCAGGTCCGCCAGTTGTTGGCGACGATGATGTCCGGCCGTGCCTCCCGTACTGCGTCGAGGAGTTCGGCGTCGTCGGGGCGGTTGCGCAGCAGGACGGGGACGTCGTTTTTCTCGGCGAGTTCGGCGACGCTGTCGTCCCAGATCTTCTCGTAGGCATGCTCACTTTTCGGGTGGGTGACGACGAGAACGACCTCGTGGTCGGAGTCCAGCAACGCCTGCAGCGTGCGGTGACCCCAGGTCTGATAGCCGAGCATGACGACCCGCATGACGGTCCTTCCCTTCAACGACTCATTGCAAGGTAAGCCTTACCTTATCTAGCATTGGGCTGCCTGAGGGAGGCGATGCCACGGTGAAGTCACCGCTACTGGATTCCGAAGTGGTCCACGACATACTCGGAATCGGATTCGGTCCGTCAAATCTCGCTCTGTCCATAGCGGTTGAGGAGCACAACAAGAGCCTTCCGGCAGACAGCCGTCTCAACGCCCTGTTCCTGGAACGCCAGCCGCGGTTCGGCTGGCACCGGGGCATGCTGATCGACGACGCCACGATGCAGGTGTCGTTCCTCAAAGACCTGGTCACGCTGCGGAATCCGACCAGCGACTACAGCTTCCTCTGCTTCCTGCGCGAGCAGGGCAGACTGATCGACTTCCTGAACCAGAAGACCCTGTTCCCGCTGCGCGTGGAGTTCCACGAGTACTTCGAGTGGGCGGCCGAGCGGGTCTCCCATCTGGTCTCCTACGGCAGCGAGGTCGTCGCCGTCGACCCGGTGCGCGGCGACGACGGTGAGATCGCCTACTTCGACGTCACCAGCCACGACCCTTCGGGTTCCGGTACGACGATCACCCGCCGGGCGCGCAACATCAGCGTCGCGATGGGACTCGAGCCGCATGTGCCGCCGGGGCTCGAACTGGCCGAACGCATCTGGCACAACAGCGAGTTGATCCCCCGCGCGACCCGACTCGCCGACGAGGGCAAGCCCGTGCAGCGGGCCGTGGTGCTCGGCGCCGGACAGAGCGCCGCCGAGGCGGTGGACTATCTGCACCGCACCTTCCCGGACGCCGAGGTGTGCTCGGTGTTCGCCAAATACGGCTACACCCCGGCCGACGACAGCCCGTTCGCGAACCGCATCTTCGACCCGGAGGCGGTGGACGTCTACTTCTCGGCCCCGTCCGAGGTCAAGCAGTCGCTCATCGACTACCACCGCTCGACCAACTACTCAGTGGTCGACATGGAGTTGATCGAGGCCCTGTACGCCACCGCGTACCGGGAGAAGGTGGCCGGACGGGAACGGCTGCGCTTCCTCAACGTCTCCCGGATCCGCGCCGTCGACCCCGCGTCGGACGGCGGTCTCGACATCGCCGTGGAGTTCCTGCCCACCGGCGAGAAGCAGGTGCTGTCCGCGGATGTGCTGGTGCTCGCCACCGGTTACCGTCCCCGCGACCTGAGTTCACTGCTCGGCGAGGCGGCGAAGCTCTGCCTGAGGGACGACGGCGACGAGGTCCGCGTGGGCCGCGACCACCGGGTCGAGACGGTCCCCGAAGTCACCGCGGGCCTCTACCTCCAGGGCGGCACCGAGCACACGCACGGGCTGACCAGCACGCTGCTGTCGACGGTCGCGGTGCGGGCGGAGGAGATCCATCGGTCGGTGCAGGCGGCGAAACTGCCTGCCTGACGCCCCACATGACTCCCCGGGCCCGGAGGGTACGGTCCCTTCCGGGCCCGGGGTTCTTTCTGTGCTTGCCGGCGTTCTTTCTGTGCTTGCCGGTCGCCGCCGGCCAAACCCCGGTCACATCAACGGCGTTGAGGGGCGGCTCTCCCCGCGGTGCCGGGGTCCGGGCCCGCCGAACACGTCCGCCACGCCCCGCACGGTTCTGACCGCTCCGCAGGTCGCCGCGATCCAGTCCATGGCCATCCGGTGGTCTTCGTGTGCCCGGTCGGCCACCGCGTCGGCGACGACGAAGGGCTCCATGTCCTGCATCCACGCGTCGGCGGCCGTCAGCAGGACCTGGGTGCGGGCGAACACGCCGACGATCACGGGCTGGTCGCGCCCCAACTCCGCGAGTCTGCGCCGCAGCCGGGTGCCGGCGAAGGCGCTGAACCGCTTCGCCACCAGCACGCTGTCGCCGACCTGCGGCCGGATCGCGTCCACGACGTCACGGGAGTCCTCGCCGCCGGGCAGGCGGGGATGCCCGAAGCTGGTCTCGCGACCGTCCGGTTCCCGCTCAGCGGTCTTGAGGGTGTACAGGACGGGGATGCCCGCCGCCCGCGCCGACTCCGTCAACCGCCCCACTCCCGCGAGGAGTTCACCGACCGGCGCGGAGGACTCCCGCAGCACGTGCAGGAAGTGGTTCTGGACGTTCAGGACCACCAGCGCCGCGCGGCACGGGTCGATCGCCCAGCCCGTCCGGTCCGGGGGCAGCGCGGCGGGGCCGGGCATGACGTACGGGACCATGTCGGATGACGGCATACGCAGCGGCCTCTCACCGGTCGTCGAGGGTCGTGGGGAACGGAGGGCACGCGACCGACTCAGTAAGTCCCATGCGTCCAGCGGCCGTTCGTCATCGTGGCGTGCACGGGCATCGCGCGCAGGGTGTCCGGGTCGGCGTCCAGGGGATCCGCGTCGACGACCACCAGGTCGGCCGGATCGCCGACCCTGACGAGCCGGCGTCCGCGGGCCGCCGCGACCAACGCGTCCGGTACGGACAGTCGTTGCTCCGGATGCCAGGCGGGGCGCTCGTCGTCGGTGCGGCTGACGGCGGACGCGATGGCGAGCCAGGGGTCGAGCGGCGACACCGGGGCGTCGGAACCGAACTCCAGCCGTGCGCCGGCGGCGAGCAGGTCACCGTAGGCGAAGGCGCGTCCGGTGCGTCCGGCCCAGTGCCGGTCCGCCACGTCCCGGTCGTCCGTCGCGTGCCGGGGCTGCACTCCCGCCACCACGCCCAACTGCGCGAATCTCGGCAGGTCTTGAGGACTCAGCAACTGCGCGTGCTCGATCCGGCCACGGCAGCGCACCGCCTCGAAGGCGTCCAGGGCAACGGTGTTGGCACGGTCGCCGATGGCGTGCACCGCGGGCTCGACACCGTGCGCGGCGGCGTGCCGCATGAGCCGTACGAGCTCGTCGGGTGCCGTCTCCTCGATGCCGTGGGCGCCGTCCGTGTCCTCAAGTCCCGGGTAGGGGTCGCGACACAGGGCGGTACGCGTGTTGAGCGAACCGTCCGTGAAGAGCTTGAGCGGGCCCACCTGAACCAGCCCACCCTCCGCGCCGACGACGTCCCCCGTCCGCAGCCCGCGTTTGATCGCGGCGTCCAGGTAACTCGGATACACCGCGGCCGACACCCGTACGGCGGGCCGGAATTGGGCCGAACGCCGTTCCCAGTCCGCGACCGTGTCGCCGAACTGGAAGTCGATGACACCGCTGACCCCGCGCGCGGCGGCGGCCCGGCAGGCCTCCTCGATCCACCCGTCGACCACCTCGTCCGGCGCCGCGGGCAGGGCCGACAGGACCTCGTGGGCCTCGTGTTCCCTGATCAGACCGGTGGGGTGGTCGCCCCGGCCGACGAGGGCGAGACAGGCGGAGTTGAGCCACGAGGCATGCAGATCGGCGCTGACCAGGGCGACCGGCCGATCGGGCAGCACCGCGTCCAGCAGCCGCTTGTGCGGGGCGTCGGCCCACAGCCCGTCCCGGAACCCGTACCCGTAGAACACCGTGCCGTCGGATGCTCCGGCGCGCTCCCGGACGAGCTCGGCGACCGCCTGCGCGGAGGCGGTACCGGCCAGGTCCAGCCGGTGCCGGGCGCTCGCCCACTCCGCGAGGTGGACGTGCGCGTCCCACAGGCCCGGCAGCAACACCCGCCCGCCGAGGTCGAGTTGCCGCTCACCGCCGGACTCGGCGCCCGCGTCCGCTGCCGGCACGACGTGGGTGATCCGCCCGTCCGCCACGCGCACCCGCGCGAGCGGCCCACCCGCACCGAGCCGCACCCGATCGAGTGTCAGGGCGCTGGGGTTGTCCGCCATAAGGGCCTCCAGGGGAATGCCGAGGGCACTCCACCAACGATTCCACCAAGTTAAGTAAGGCTTACCTTACCTTGCGGATCGCCGTTCCGTCCCCGATGGACGGTTCCCGGCCCCCGCCCGGTCACCGACCCCACCGATCCCCTCGGCAAGGCCGATGACCAGGCACGGTACTCCCTATGTCACCGCTTCACCTCCGCACTCGTCCGCACCCGCAGATCCCCCGCCGAGGCCCCGACCCACACGGCCCGCCGCCCCGTCCCCAGCACCCACGCATGCCGCCGCACATCCCACGACGACAAGGTCCGCGCGTCCACCCGCACAGTGACCCGCCGCCGCTCCCCGCCGCGCAGCGCGAGCCGCCGATAGGCGCCCAACACCCGGACAGCCTGGTCGAGTTGCAGGTCAGGTGAGCGGCCGACGTACACCTGAGGCACGGCCACCCCGGCCCGTCGCCCGGCGTTGCGGACCGTGAAGGTCACCTCCAGCCCGTGCCCGTTCCACCGCGCCGACGCGTCCTCGTAGGAGAAGGAGGTGTACGACAGTCCGTGCCCGAAGGGGTAGAGCGGCCGGACGCCCTCCGCGTCGTACCAGCGGTAGCCGACGTGGATGCCTTCCGAGTACTCCTCGGTGCCGTTCACACCGGGGTAGCGGAGCGGGTCCCCGGCGACCGGGTGGTGGGCGTCGTCGACCGGGAAGGACTGGGTGAGGCGGCCGCCCGGGTCGGAGTCCCCGAACAGGACGGCGGCGGTGGCGGCTGCGCCCTCCTGGCCCGGGTAGTACATCTGGAGGACCGCGCCGGTGCGGGCCAGCCACGGCATCGAGGTCGAGGACGAGGTGTTGAGGACGACGGTGGTGCGCGGGTTCGCCGCCGTGACCGCGCCGATCAAGTCGCCCTGGTTTCCCGGGAGTTCGAGGGTGGTGCGGTCGAGCCCCTCGGTGGCGTCCTCGTAGCCGAACAGGACGACCTGGCGGGCGGCGCGCGCCGTCGCGACCGCCTCGGCGACGTCCTGCCCGCGGGTCTCCCCGGTGATCCGCCGCAGCCGGAACAGCAGTCCCGCGTCACCGCCCGCAGCGGTGATCTTGAGAGTGTGCGCACCCGCGGCGAGGGTGAGGGTCTTGCGGCGGACGGAGAGGCCGTCGGGGGAGACGGAGATCAGGCCGCCGGAGAAGTACTCGCCGTATCCGGCCGCGAGGGGGAACAACTCCACGCCGTCGAGGAGGACTTGGGGGCGGGCGGTGGGCGCGGAGGAGAAGTGGAGTACGAAGGTCCACTCGTCGGTCCCGGCGACGGTGAGCGAGCCGTCGTACGACCATGTCCCGCCCGCCGCCACCCGCTGCCCCTCGCTGTCGAAGGCCGGCGTGAGCGAGGACGCCGGGATCGCCTTGCCGAACAGGTCCTCGCCGAGCGCGTACGTCACCCGGGTCCGCGCGCCGGCCCGTGCCCTGATCGCGTCGAGCGGGCTGTCCGCGTGGTCCGGTACGACATGCGCGCTGCCCCCGCCGCTGACGAAGGGCAGGGAGCCGGTGGGGCCGATCACCGCGATGGAGCCGTCGGTCAGCGGGAGGGTGCGGTGTTCGTTGCGGAGCAGGGTCGCGCCCGCCTTGGCGACCTCCAGGGCGACGGCGGCGCCGGCCTTCGCATCGCGGGCGGGGCGCGGCGGCACGCTGCCGTCGAGGAGTCCGAACCGGTCCATGACGCCGAGGATCCGGCGCACCGCGCGGTCGACGTACCGCTCGGGCAGACTGCCGTTCTGCACGGCCGACTTGAGGGGCGTGCCGAAGTAGGTGCCGTCCGGCATCTCCATGTCGAGACCGGCGGTGATCGCGGCGACGGTGCTGTGCGCGGCGAACCAGTCGGTCATCACCCAGCCGTCGAAGCCCCATTGGCCGCGCAGGATGTCGGTGAGGAGGGTCTTGTTCTCGCAGGCGAAGGTGCCGTTGACCTTGTTGTAGGCGCCCATCACCGCACCCGTGCCGGCGCCGACGGCCGCTTCGAAACCGCGCAACTCGACCTCGTGCATGGTCTGTTCGTCGACCCGCACGTCGATGGAACCGCGGTCCTTCTCCTGGTTGTTCATCGCGAAGTGCTTGACGGTCGCGATGAGGCCCTCGCCCTGGATGCCCTTGATCTCGGCGGCGACCAGGTCACCGGCGAGCAGCGGATCCTCGCTGAGGGTCTCGAAGTTGCGGCCCGCGTACGGGGTGCGGATGAGGTTCACCATCGGGGACAGCAGGACGTCCTGGCCGAGGGCGCGTCCCTCGCGGCCGACGACCTGGCCGTAGCGGCGGGCGAGTTCGGGGTCGAAGGCGGAGGCGAGCAGGACGGGTGCCGGGAGGGCGGTGGCGTGTGCGGTGACGCGGACGCCGGCCGGTCCGTCGGTGAGCCGTAGCGGCGGGATCTTCAGGCGCGGGACTCCGGGGATGTAGCCGGCCTGGCCGAGCGAGTTCGGGTCGGTGGCGCCGTGCAGGAGGGAGATCTTCTCGTCGAGGGTGAGCCGGGCCAGAAGTCCTTCCACTCGGGGGCCGGCCCCCGCCTCGGGTCTGGCCCGGTCGTCCGCGTACGACGGGGAGACGAGTCCGGTGGTGGCCGCGGTGGCCACCGCGATCGCACCGCCCAGCAGACGCAGGGCGGATCGCCGGGACACGGTGTCGGTCATGAGCCGTCACTCCTTCGTCCTTCGGTGCGCGGTCCACGCCGTCGTGGACCGCGTCTGCGCCTCGGTGCCCCGGGGGTGTGTTCAGTGTCTGAACACACCATGTGGCGGACCGGAGTTGACGACCCGCCGGGCACTACTCGCGCGGCGGGAAAACTATGACCGGCACTGACTCGTGTCAACGATCCGAACAGGAATCGACCGCGAGCCGACAAGAACCGAAGGGTGAGCTGCGGGGGGAGTATCTGCCGTCGATCCGACGCCCGCTGATGATCCTGGAGCAGAACAACGGCCGGCATAAGAACGGTGGCGGCGCTGCGGTGGGGTGCGGAGGCGTTCGCGTAGGAGCGGGGGTGGGCGCCGAGTTCGTGGCACCGCTCGCCCTTCCGGCCCCTTTTGATCAGCCGTTGCGTGGGCGTCCCTTGTAGGAGCGGGCGGTGTCCCCAAGCCTTCCGATCGCCTCGTCGACGTCACGATCGGCCCGGGCACGCGTGGCCGACTTGGGCTTCTCGGAGTAGGCGGCCACGAGGCTGCCCAGCGCGTCTGTGACGGCGGTGGAGGCTTCCCGTAGTTCGACGTCGCTGAGCATGGCGATCCGCGCCGCGGCTGCCGCCATGCGGGACGCAGGACCTGTCAGCACGGCTTCTTCGGCGACGTCAGCGGTGCGCCGCCAGGCGAGTGCCGACCCGAGACCTTCGGCCACGCCACGGTAGACGCGACCTTCTTCGAAACCGGCCAGCAGTTGGGCCACGGACCGCGCCAGCGCGCTCACGATCGTTCTCTTGTCCCGCCATCGGGTTTCCCAGATGGCGAGGGCCAGCTTCACGTCCAGGGCCGCCTGAATCAGCTCCCGCACGGCGCTCCGCGCTTCGCCGACTGCCGCCGACCTGCGCGTTGCCTTGTCTTTGAGGCCGGTGAACAGTTGCCCGCCCACGAAGATCGCAATCGAGGTCACGGCGGTGACGACAGCGACCCATACCTTCGCATCCACGGCCGGTCACTCTGCCATGCGGAAGGCCGACAACTCCGTTGGACATGCCGGGTGTTGAAGCCCTCGCCGTCACACTCCGGCAAAGTGGTCTCGCGCCGGCGCGACTGGATCCGTGACCTGCCCTCAGTGACGGACCAGGCAGAACGGATGCCCTGCGGGATCGGCATAGACACGCCAGCTCCGTCGATCGGAACCGTCGTCGTCCAATACGGTCGCCCCCATGGCCAGCACCTGCTCTTGGGCTCGGTCCAGGTCCGCAACGCCGAAGTCCATGTGGAACTGCTGGGGACGGGCGGGGTCCGGCCACTGAGGCGGCCGATAGTCCGCTGACCGCTGGAACGCGAGAACGAGACCGGAGGGCGTGTGCAACGTCGCCCAGTTGTCGCCGAGTGCCCAGCGCCGATCCTGCTGATTGACCGTCCCACCGAGCACCGCCCGGTAGAACTCGGCGAGTTCCACCGGATCCGAGCAGTCCAGCACCACACATTGAAGATCAGCGATCACGAACGGATCCTAGTCGTCCGGCTCAATGAACCAGCCCCGAGGTGTGCCCCCAGAGCTGATGACGTCGTCGAGGTCGGTGCGGTGAAACCGGCGAGGCCGCCAAGACCGCTCACCACGGATCCGACGGCTGACCGCGTGTCGACGGAGAATCCCCCTACCACGCCCGACATGTACTGCCCCCGCTTGTTGTGACCAGTGCGATCGGCAGGGGGCGAGCATGCACTGCCGACGACGCTCGGAGGAGGCGTACGACCGGGTCGTGACCCGGTGGTCGGGTGGATTCTCGTCGCCCGGCTGAAGCGTCCCAGCCACAGTCGGGCGACGAGCAAGGGCACCGCTCCGTGTCCCTCTCCTCTGATTCGGAGCCGCCGCCCGTGCGGATGGGTCCGGGTGCGTACTTCCTGCGCCGGGCCGGCGCGTGCGGGGCCACCCCTACACGGCGGCCCCCACTGGTTCTCAGCGATTCAGCGGTTCAGCGCAGGACCGGCAGGAGGCCGGTGACGGTGTCCACGACGTCCGCCACGACCGTCACCAGCGGCTGAACGGCCTCGGCGGCCGAGGCCGGCTGGACGGACGGTGCGGGCTCGGGCTGCGGCGCGGGCTCGTCGCAGCAGGCGACCTGGGCGGCGCGGGGCGCGTACTGCGACGGCCCGTTCTCCTCCGGAGAGCCCGTGGGAGGCGGCGGTACGTCACCCTGGGGTGCGCCCTCGGGTGGCACGGGCGCCTTCGGATCGCCGCTTCCGGGCATGTCACCCTGCCCCGGCCCCTCCCCCGCTCCGCCCGGTTCGCTCTGCTTCACGCGCGCGTCGGCGGTGGATTCCAGCGCCCACCGCTGCCTGTCGGACCCGTCCCGGTCCGTCACCACGAGCCGCGCCCCGGCCTTTCCGCTCGCGGGAGCGACGGCCAGCCCCTGGCTCCAGCGGAGCAGGAACTCACCGCTCACCGTCAGGTCGTAGTGCACCTCGCCCGCGTGCACCAGACAGCCGGCCAGCGTGACCGTGCCGGCGGTGGTGTCGGCGTCGAGGCAGAGTCCCGGGTCGGTGAGGCTGCGCAGCAGACCGTCCTGGTCGTACGACCACTGCTGGGTGCCGGCGGTCGAGCAGGCCGCGAGGGCGACGGCGGCGCCGGACCGCACGCGGCCCGGAATGTCGAGGCACAGGCCCGAGGCGAGGCTGCGCAGCACGCCCTGCTGGACGACTCCCCCGCCGGTGCCGGCGGCCGACGCGGAGGCGGCGGAACCGTCGGACGAGGGCGCGCCGACGGGGCTCGGGCGGGTCGAACTGCCGCTGGCCGCGCCCCAAGTGACGTGCGGATCGGGTGTGTTGCCCCCTTCGCTCCAGCCCTTGGTGGCGAGGACGGTCGCGAGCAGGGCGAGGGAGGTCAGGCCGACGCCCACGAGCGTGACCCTGGGATGCCTGCGCGGAAAGGTGAGACGACCCTCCGGTACGGGACGGTGGCGGCCCATCGGACGGCGGGCGGTACGGGCGGCGGTCGCACGGCCGGGCCGTGAGTCGACGTAGCGGCGAGCGCCCCAGCCGAGGACGGTCTCGGCGAGCAGCACTTCGAGGCCGCCCTCGAAATGGCTCAACTGCTCTGCCGCGAAACGGCAGTAGCGGCACGTCATGAGATGCCGTTGCACATCGGGCAACAGGCTGCCGCCGCGGCGGATCGGAACGTCGAGGAGTCGGTTGTAGTGGCGGCATTCATAGGTCGGTGCGAGTTCCAGGTGGGCGCGTACGCAGCCCGCCCTGAATTGTTCACGTGCCTGGTCCAGCGCGGCGGTCGCGGTGAGCTCGTCCACGCCCAGCAGACCGGCCGGTACGGATATGGGTTCGGCCTCGACCTCGGTGTGCCACAGCAGGCATTGGGAGGCACCGGACAGCGCGCCGAAAGCGCGCTCCGCGAGCTTGCGCCTTTCGGAGGTGCCGGACCTCGCCGCGCGTAGACCTCGGGCGCCCGTGGTTTTACGAAGTTCCGGCAGCAGGGCGGCAATTCGCTCCTCCGCCGCCCACTTCTTCGCCATCTCCCTTACAGCAACGAGGAGTTGGGGACGTAGCGCGCCGCCGGGCGCACGGCCGGCCAGTACCTGGTGGAAGGCCGCACCCGCCACCATGGACGCCGAACTCTCGGCAGACGCAAGACAGATGACCGCATATTCGCTTGTCGCCTGCCAGTGGCGCGCGAGCAACAGGGCGACGGCGTGAGTGCCCTCGGCTTTGTCGCCGAGTTGCGCCACGAGATTGCGGTCCGACTCCCCCGGACTCGATCCGGGGCGAGGCGGGAACGGCGGGCGTGGGGGGTAGGGGGATTGCACGGGAGCATTTCCTTCCAAGCCGCAGGACGGCACACGAATGCCCGACCATCGGAAAGCAGGTGCTTGATTGGTGCATACCTATGAGCTGTCAGAAACGACCCTGACCATTGCCTTCTCACGACTGGCCTCATGAGGTGGCTCACACTCGCACAAGCGCCAGACAGGAAACAAGGAGTTCAGGTGACCGATGTTCAAAACGCTATGAATTCAGATTGGTTACCGCGGGTATCCACAGGCGTCTCCACAAAATCTCCAACTCCTCCGCGAACTAAGGGAGGCACACAGGGAACTCCGACGTTTCTCTCGGGATGCTCTCATCGCCGTGGACCACCATGGGCCGCATGATCGCCCCCCACTCTTCAGCCACCCCCGCACCCGCCCCCGTCCCCACGGTCCGCAAGGCGGTCGTGCCGGCCGCCGGGCTCGGCACGCGGTTCCTGCCCGCGACGAAGGCGACCCCGAAGGAGATGCTCCCGGTCGTCGACAAGCCCGCGATCCAGTACGTCGTGGAGGAGGCAGCCGCGGCCGGGCTCGACGACATCCTGATGGTCACCGGCCGGCACAAGCGCGCCATCGAGGACCACTTCGACCACGCCTTCGAACTGGAACAGGCCCTGGCCGCCAAGGGCGACACCGTGCGCCTGGACGCCGTACGCGACCCCGCACGCCTCGCCGACATCCACCACATCCGCCAGGGCGACCCGCTCGGCCTCGGACACGCGGTGCTGTGCGCCCGCCATCACGTCGGCGACCAGCCCTTCGCCGTCCTTCTCGGCGACGACCTGATCGACCCGCGCGAGACCCTGCTCAGCCAGATGCTGGAGGTCCGCGAGCGGTACGCCGGCAGCGTGGTCGCCCTCATGGAAGTCCCTGAGGAATCAGTCCACTTGTACGGCTGCGCGGCCGTGGAGCCGACCGGCGAGGACGGCGTCGTACGGGTCACCGGCCTGGTCGAGAAGCCCTCCCGCGAGGACGCGCCGAGCCGCTACGCCGTCATCGGCCGCTACGTCCTCGACCCGGCGATCTTCCCCACCCTGGAGCGCACCCCGCCCGGCCGCGGCGGCGAGATCCAACTCACCGACGCCCTCCAGGAGTTGGCCGCCGGCGGCACGGTCCACGGAGTCGTCTTCAAGGGCCTGCGCTACGACACCGGCGACAAGGCCGACTACCTGCGCACGGTGGTCCGGCTGGCCTGCGACCGCTCGGATCTGGGACCCGAATTCGTCGCGTGGCTCAAGGAGTTCGTGGCGGGACTGGAGAACGGCGAAAGCGGCGGAGGCAGCGGGAGCGGCGAGGCCGGCGCGAGCGAGGGCGAGCGGATCGCCGCCTGAACTCCACGCGCGCGAGGGCCCGGTCACGCCGTAAGCGATGACCGGGCCCTCGTATCAACTCTGCTCAATTCACCTCTGGTTGGCGATGGTCAGCCGTTCGGCCGGAGGGTCCAGATGACCGTCATCTCGCCCGTGACGGCGCCGTCCTCGCGCTGGATCGCGACCGTGACCGGGAACTCGGGGCGCTCGCCCGCGTCGAGTTCGGCGACGACGTCGGCGGCGGGGCGGCCGAGGGTCGCGGTGGCCTTCACCGGGCCGAGGGCGATCTTCTTGAACGCGATCTCCGCGTTGACCGGGAGCGGCACGGCCCGCGAGAGCTGGTCGCCGAAGGCGGCGAGGACGATCGCGCCGCTGGCGGACTCCCCGAGGGTGAACATGGCACCGGCGTGCGGCCCGCCGACGTGGTTGCGGTACTCGCTCTGGTCCGGCAGCGCCAGCACGGCGCGCTCCGGACTGGTCTCCAGGTACTCCAGGTTCAGGGTCCGAACCATCGGCACCGTGGCGGCGAGCAACTCGCCTATGGACATCTGGTCAGCGCTCATGACGGTGATGTTACCCACGAGTAGCCGAATCTGGCCAGATGTGTGCGGCCGTACACACATCACCCCCACCAACTTGGTACGACCCTGACAAGGGGCGGTGACCCCACCGTGTCCCGCGCCGCACTAGGGTTGCTGCCCATGTGGCCAGGACAGCAGCCGCCCGGGGGCGAGCAGAACCCGCAGGACAACCCGTACCAGCAGCCGGGGTACCAACAGCCGAATCCGTATCAGCAGCCCGGCTACCAGCAGCCCAATCCCTATGGGCAGCAACCGCATTGGGGCGCTCCGGGTCCGGCGGGCGGACCGCAGCCGCCGCAGGGCGGGGGTGGCGGGAACCGGACGAAGCTGGTCGCGATCGTCGCCGCCACGGCCGTCGTCGTAGCCGCGGGGGTGACCGGTTTCCTGGTCCTGGGCGGCAACAAGGACGACAAGGCGGACGGCGGCAAGGACACATCGAGCCGGTCGCCGTCGGCGTCCGCGGACCCGAGTGAGTCCTCCTCCGGTTCGGACGACAACCCGCGCGGCAACGAGACCGAGAAGGCGACGATCGCGGGCTGGAAGGTCGTCGTCAACCAGAAGTACGGCACCGCGTTCGACGTCCCCGCCGACTGGGAGGTCGGCAAGCCGGGCACCTTCACCTTCTTCGAGGACGAGGTGAAGGGCGACGGCTCCCCGTACATCGGCTTCTCGGCGCCCGCCTATCTGAAGCAGAACTGGTGCGAGTCCGACGACGACAAGGACGGCACCACGGAGACCTCGTCGCTGGCGTCCAGCGGCACCAAGGGCGAGGACGGCGCGAAGGACACGGCGAGCACCGCGCGCGGTGACGCGGCGGCGTTCGCGTTCGGTGGGTACACGGACCAGAAGGAATCGTCCAAGAAGTACCTGAAGATCGGCGCGGCGAAGTCGTACACGACGAAGTCGGGTGTCGCCGGCAGCGTCGCCACCTCCTACACGTCCGGCGTCCCGAAGTCCGGCAAGTGCTCCTCCGACGGCAAGGCGACCACCTTCGCCTTCAAGAACTCGGCGGACGACTTCGTCTCCTGGACGCTCTACGGCGCGAAGGGCGTCAGCGAGGAGATCCCGGACGCGACGGTGCAGAAGATCCTCAGCACCGTACGGCTGCACGGGGACCCCACGGGCAGCACGAGCTGACGCGCCGGCTTTGCCCGTTGTCCGTTTGGCCGGATTCTGGCAGCAAACTGTTTGGCAGGCGGCGGCCCGGGCGGCGATAGTCGGCCGGTGACCGTCACCCCCGCCTCCCGTCGACCGCACCGGCCCGACTGGGCGGGCCGCAACTACACCCTGCTGACCGCCGCCGCGGTGGCGACCGGACTCGGTGGCAACGGCGCGCTGATCGCCTCCGCGTTCGCGGTGCTGGACGCGGGCGGCGACAGCGGTGACGTGGGTCTGGTGGCCGCCTCGCGCACGCTGCCGCTGGTGGTGTTCCTGCTGATCAGCGGTGCGATCGCGGACCGGGTGCCGCGGCACCACGTGATGGTCGCGGCCAACGCCCTCAGCGGTGTGTCGCAGGCGGTCTTCGCGGTGCTCGTCCTGACCGGCGAGCCCCGACTGTGGCAGATGATGCTGCTGACCGCGCTGGGCGGCACCGGCCAGGCGTTCTTCGGCCCGGCGGCCGAGGGCATGCTGATGTCCACGGTGAGCGGCGAACAGGCGGGCCGGGCGTTCGCCGTGTTCCGGATGGCGATGCAGGGCGCGTCCCTGGGCGGCGCGGCTCTCGGCGGCGCGCTGGTCGCCGTGGTCGGCCCCGGCTGGGTGCTCGCGATCGACGCGGCGGCGTTCGCGGTCGCCGGGGCGCTGCGCTCCTTCCTCGACGTGAGCCACATCCCGCCACGCGCGCCGGGCGGCGGCATGCTCGCCGATCTCCGGGACGGCTGGCGGGAGTTCATCGGCCGGCCCTGGCTGTGGTCCATTGTCGTGGCGTTCTCCGTCGCCAACGCGGTCGTCGGCGCGGCGGACGCGGTCTACGGCCCGCTCGTCGCCCGTGACAGCCTCGGCGGTGCGGGCCCGTGGGGCCTGGCCCTGGCCGCGTTCGGCGCGGGCACGGTGGCCGGCGCCCTGCTGATGACCCGCTGGAAACCCCGCCGCCTGCTCCTCGCGGGCATGCTCGGCATCTTCCCGCTGGCCCTCCCGTCCGCCGCGCTCGCGGTACCGGTGCCGCTCGGCGTCCTGTTCGCGGTGATGTTCGTCGCGGGTGCGACGGTGGAGGTGTTCGGGGTGTCGTGGATGACCGCCCTGCATCAGGAGATCCCCGAGGAGAAGCTCTCCCGGATCGCGGCCTACGACTGGTTCGGCTCGATCGCGCTGGTGCCGCTGGCCGCCGCGGCGGCGGGCCCGACGGAGTCGGCCTTCGGGCGTACGGCGGCGCTGTGGGGGTGCGCGGTCCTGGTCACAGTGGTCACGGGGGCGGTGCTGTGTGTGCCGGAGGTGCGGAACCTGCGGCGGCGCACAGGGGCGACACCACAGGAGGCGCTGGACGGCTCGACCGACTCAGCCGATACCGAATGCCCCGTTCGGGGGCACGGGTGACGGCACGGCGTCCTCGTCACGGACCGGCCGCGCACCGCCGATGAACTCCCTGAGCGCGGGCCCGTGTTCGAGCCGGGCCGGGAACACGTCGGAGGCCACGAGCCGGGTCAGCGCCGCCGCGTCGATCGGGTGGTGCGCGGCGACGAGCACCGTGTTGCCGAAGCGGCGTCCGCGCAGGACGCCCGGTTCCGCGATCAGCGCCAGTTCCTGGAACACCGTGCCGAACGTGGCGAGTTGAGCCCGCAGGAAGGCGAAGGGCGCGGCGTCCGCGAGGTTGGCGAGGTAGACGCCGTCGGCGCGCAGGACCCGTTCGGCCTCGCGGGCGTACGCCACGGAGGTGAGATGCGCCGGGACCCGTGAACCGCCGAAGACATCGGCGACGACCACATCCGCCGAACCGTCCGGCGCCGCCTCCACCCAGGCGCGGGCATCGGCTCCGTGCACGGTGACGCCGGCGCCGTCCGGCAAGGGCAGGTGCTCGGTGACCAGTTCCAGCAGCCCCCGGTCGGCCTCGACCACGTCCTGCCGCGAGCCGGGCCGGGTCGCCGCGACATACCGGGGCAGCGTGAGGGCCCCACCGCCCAGGTGCAGCACGTCCAGCGGGCGGCCCGGTTCCGCGACCGTGTCCAGCACATGCCCGAGCCGCCGTGTGTACTCGAACTCCAGATGCGTCGGCGCGTCCAGGTCCACATAGGACTGCGGCGCCCCGTCGACGGTCAGCAGCCAGGCCCGCGCCCGGTCCACGTCGGGCATGAGTCTGGCGACCCCGTGATCGACGTCCCGGATCACGGGTATCGGCTCGTTGACGGGTAGTGGCTCGTTCACAGGCCCATTGTGCCGGGGTGGTGGGGTGGGGGTGGGTTCACCCCGGCAGGCCGGACCCCCAGACCTCCCCCACCTCCGCCACATGCGCCGACGCCTGTTCCCGCCCCGCCCGCGCCGCGGCCGCCCGTATCGACGGGTCGAGCAGATTGCGGCCGAAGGCCTGTTTCGCTTCCGGGGAGGGTGAGACGACGACCGCGCGGGCGCCCTGCTCCGTGAGGCGCCGGGCCTGGGTCGCCGCCGATACCAGGGGGCCGCCCCCGAGGGTCATCGGAGCGAGGACGACGACCTGGTCGTAGCCCTCGGCGAGCTGCGCGTTGGCCGGTGAGTGGATGCCGCCGTCGATCCACCGGCGGTCCTCGATGGTGACCGGGGGCCACACCCCGGGGACCGCGCAGCTCGCGGCGACGGCGTCGCCCAGGGACACCCCGCTGTCCTTGTCGAAGACCCGCAGTTCACCGGTGACCGTGTCGACGGCGGTGAGGCGCAACGCGCGCTCGGGCCACTCCGGTGACACGAGCCGCGTCTCGATCGCCGCGCGCCGGGCCGCCGCGGGGGGTGTCCTGGCGGCGAGTGCCATCCGGCCGATCTTCCGCCCGTACGCCTCGGGAGTCCGGGCGGACACGGTCGCCCACACGAAGCGGAGCATCAGGCTCTTGCCGAGTCGGGCGGCGATCTCGCCCTCGGGTGCGGCGAGTTGACGCTCGTAGACCTCCTTGAGCGTGCTCGCCCGCATCTGGGCCCCGACGGCCGAACCCGCCGATGTGCCGATCACGACATCGGCGTCGGAGAGATCGACGCCGGCCTCACCCAACCCGTACAGCACCCCCGCCATCCAGCCGATCCCACTGCTGCCCCCGCCACCCAGCACAAGTGCCTTGCCCGCCATGGTGCTCCCACCTTTCCCGCGCCCTCGCCACAACTGCCGCCGCGATCAAGTCTTGCGCACGGCACTGACAATCGCGGATACGCGTACGCGCCCCCGGCTTCGGACAGCCGAGATCGCGCGCCCGGACACGGAAAAGGTGCCCGCCCCCGAAGGGACGGGCACCCACCCCGCTCAGCCGACCTCCGTCACCGTCCCGGCCCCGACCGTCCGGCCGCCCTCGCGGATCGCGAAGCCGAGCCCCGGCTCCAGCGGGACCTCACGGCCCAGCTCGACCGACATCGTGACGGTGTCGCCGGGGCGCGCGACCGCCGTCTCGCCGAGGTCGATGTCACCGACCACATCCGCGGTACGGATGTAGAACTGCGGCCGGTAACCGGTCGACACCGCCGTCGTACGGCCGCCCTCGCGGGCCGACAGGACGTACACCTGCGCCGAGAAGCGGCGGCTGGGTACGACGCTGCCGGGCGCCGCGACGATGTGCCCGCGACGGACCGCGTCGCGTGGGACACCGCGCAGCAACAGCGCCACGCTGTCGCCGGCCTGCGCCTCCGCCATGGGCTTGCCGAAGGTCTCCAGGCCGGTGACCACCGTGTCGACGGCGGCCCCGAGCACTTCGATCCGGTCGCCCACCCGGACCGTGCCGCGCTCGATCGCACCGGTGACGACGGTCCCGCGCCCGGTGATCGTGAGCACGTTCTCGACCGGCAACAGGAACGGCGCGTCGAGATACCGCTCGGGCATGGGCACATACGTGTCCACGGCGTCGAGCAGCGCGTCGATCGACGCCTCCCAACGGGGGTCCCCCTCAAGGGCCTTGAGGCCGGACACCCGTACGACGGGCACGGAGTCGCCGCCGTAGCCGTTCACGGTGAGCAGTTCGCGGACCTCCAGCTCGACCAGGTCGGTGAGCTCGTCATCGCCCGCGTCGGCCTTGTTGAGCGCGACCACGATGTGGTCGACGCCCACCTGCCGGGCGAGCAGCACGTGTTCGGCGGTCTGCGGCATGATCCCGTCGAGCGCGGAGACGACGAGGATCGCCCCGTCGAGCTGCGCGGCCCCGGTGACCATGTTCTTGACGTAGTCGGCGTGGCCCGGCATGTCCACGTGCGCGTAGTGCCGGGTGTCCGTCTCGTACTCGACGTGCGCGATGTTGATGGTGATGCCGCGCGCGGCCTCCTCCGGCGCCCGGTCGATCCGGTCGAACGGTACGAAGGTGGACGCGCCGCGCTCGGCAAGGACCTTGGTGATGGCGGCGGTCAGGGTGGTCTTACCGTGGTCGACGTGACCCATGGTGCCGATGTTCAGATGCGGTTTCGTGCGGACGTATGCCGTTTTGGACATGGCGGTACCTCGAAGCCTCTCCAGAGGTGAAAAGCCCAGTGGTGAAAAACGGGACCCCGAGGACTCGCCGACCCTCCCCCTGCGGGGTCCGCCGGACGATCCGGAGAGGGTCAGCTTCGGGCGCCGTCGACTGCGGCGACGAGTGTGGGAACGGCAGCCTTCGGGGCATCCGCGACCGCGGATGCTGCGAGGTGGAAGGCGTACCGGAACATGAGGCCGATCATTGCCGACGCTTTGCCCTGCGTCGAACGATTTATCAGTACGTGGGACGTCAGGCGCCGATGTTCTTCAACGCCTCGCGCACCGACAGCGGCGCGAACCGCCCCTTCTCCCGGGCCAGGAAGCCCCGTACCGCCTCCGGGTCCGTCCAGGCGTACTCCCGCAGGCACCAGCCGATGGCCTTGCGGATGAAGAAATCGGGGTGTCCGGACTGGCGCAGGCAGTACGCGAAGAGGCGTTCGGTGTCGGTGCGCTCCTTGTAGCGCAGTTGGTGGAGCAGGGCCGTACGGGCCACCCACAGGTCGTCGTCCGCGATCCACGCGTCCATGTCGGCCGTCAGCTTCGGATCGGCGGAGACCAGGCCTCCCACTACGTGGGAGGCGAGTGCGTCGACGGTGTCCCACCAGGGGACCGTCGAGACGAGATGGCGCGCGACCGGCAGGAAGCCGGACGTGCAGTGCCTCACATGGCGGCGCAGGTAGTCCACCGCGAAGTACTGGTACTCCCGCTCCGGCAGTTCCCAGCAGCGCAGGGCGATCGCGGTGCAGTCGGCCTCGTCGGGGCGGGGTGTGCCCTCCAGGACCGTGCGGGACAAAGCCCTGCGTACGGGGGTGGTGAGGCCCAGGAAGGGCGCCACGTCCTTCATGTACGCCCGCATGGGCACGGCCCGCTCCGGGTCGGCCGCGGCGCCGTACGTGGCGGTGAGCCGCTCCAGCACGGTGTCCGCGAGAACGCTGCCCGGCACCCGCGCGGTGCCCGCACCTGTGACGCTCATGAGACGAACCATACGGCGATCACATACACAGGTCGGTTAGTGTCGCCGACATGCTCGCCGATGCCGCCACCGCCTCTGGGGGCACCCGAACGGCCACTCCCCAGGCCACTGCGCAGATCACTGGCGCGGAGCTCGCCGCAGTCGTGGCCGTCCCCGCGGCTGTGCCCGTCGGGGCTCTGCCGCCCGTCGTCCCGACCGGCTTCACCGCGCGCTGCACGAGAGCCCTGCTCTCACCGTGGTCGCGGCTGTCGCTGCTGCTCGTCCTGCTCGCCGGGGCGGCGTCGACCGTGCTGCTCTTCCACCCGCAGAGACTCCTCTCCGACGGCTGGCCGCCCCAACTCGGCGGCGCCATGGCCGCGTTGGTGTTCGCGGCGGCGTACGGCCTGTGCAGCGTGGCGTTCGTGCCGCGCCCTCTGCTGAACCTCGCGGCAGGCGCGCTGTTCGGCTCCCAACTGGGCACCGCCTCGGCGCTCGCGGGCACGGTGCTCGGCGCCGCGATCTCCTTCGGCCTGGGACGGGTGCTGGGCCAGGACGCCCTGCGCCCGCTGCTGCGGGGCCGGTGGCTGAAGGCGGCGGACGGCCAGCTCAGCAGGCACGGCTTCCGTTCGATGATGGCGGCACGGCTCTTCCCGGGCCTGCCGTTCTGGGGCGTGAACTACTGCGCCGCAGTCTCCCGTATGCGCTGGATGCCGTTCCTGCTCGCGACGGCGCTCGGTTCGCTCCCGAACACCGCTGCGTACGTCGTCGCCGGGGCCCGCGCCTCCAGCCCCACGTCGCCGGCCTTCCTGATCGCGATGGCCTGCATCGCCCTGCCGGCCCTGGGCGGCGCGGTGGTGGCCTGGCGCAAGCGCCACCACCTGCGGGGCGTCTGAACGACCGGGCGCGTCAGACGGCTTCGAGGATCATCGCGTTGGCGAGGCCGCCCGCCTCGCACATCGTCTGCAGCCCGTAGCGCGCCCCGCGGTCCCGCATCGCGTGCACCAGTGTGGTCGTCAACCGGGTCCCGCTCGCCCCGAGCGGATGGCCGATCGCGATGGCCCCGCCGTGCACGTTCACCTTGGCGAGATCCGCGCCCGTCTCCTGCTGCCAGGCCAGAACGACACTGGAGAACGCCTCGTTGACCTCGAACAGGTCGATGTCGTCGAGGGTGAGCGAGGCCCTGCGCAGCACCTTCTCGGTGGCCGGGATGACGCCGGTGAGCATGAGCAGCGGGTCGGAGCCGGTCACGGCGAAGCTGTGCAGCCGAGCCAGCGGGCGCAGGCCGAGACGGGCCGCCGTATCGCTGGACGTGATCAGGACGGCGGAGGCTCCGTCGTTGATCGGGCTGGAGTTGCCGGCGGTGATGTTCCACTCGATCTGCGGGAAGCGCTCGGCGTACGTCGGGTCGTAGAAGGCGGGCTTGAGGCCGCCCAGGATCTCGGGCGTGCTGCCGGGCCGTACGCACTCGTCGCGCGAGGCGCCCGCCAGGGGTGCCACCTGGGCGTCGAAGAGTCCCGCGTCCCAGGCGGTGGCCGCCTTCTGGTGCGAGGAGACCGCGAAGGCGTCCAACTGGTCGCGTGTCATCGACCACTTGGCGGCGATGAGTTCGGCGCTGATGCCCTGCGGGACGAGGCCCTCCGGGTAGCGTCCGGCGACTCCGGGGCCGAAGGGATCCGTGCCGGGCAGCACGCTCGACCCCATCGGCACGCGCCCCATGGACTCCACTCCACAGGCCACGACCAGGTCGTACGCCCCGGAGATCACGCCCTGCGCCGCGAAATGAACAGCCTGCTGGGACGAACCGCACTGCCGGTCCACGGTGGTCGCGGGCACCGACTCCGGGAAGCCCGCCGACAGCACGGCCTGCCGGGTGATGTTGACGGCCTGCTCACCGACCTGGGTGACCGTGCCGCCGATGACGTCGTCGATGACCGCCGGGTCGATCCCGGTGCGCTCGACGAGAGTGCGCAGGGTGTGCGAGAGGAGTTCCACGGGGTGGACCTGAGCGAGGGAGCCGTTCGGCTTGCCCTTGCCCACGGGGGTGCGTACGGCTTCGACGATCACTGCGTCACGCATGATGCGGGCCTCCAGGATGGCCACAAAGAACGACCAGAACTACCAGTGAGTAGGAAATCCAAACTCACCTTAACCCTGTCAGTTGGAAAAGCAAACCCTCCTCTAAAGTAGGTCCTATGGCCGCCCTCAAAGACCCGCGCCCCTGCTCGATCGCCGACGCCCTCGCGCTCGTCGGCGAGAAGTACTCCCTGCTCGTCCTGCGGGAGGTGTGCCTCGGCAATCGCCGCTTCGACCAACTGGTCCGCAACATCGGCGCCCCGCGCGACGTCCTGGCCACCCGGCTGCGCCGTCTCGTCGACGCCGGGATCCTGACCCGGCGGACCTACAGCGAGCACCCGCAACGCTTCGAGTACCGGCCCACGGAGGCAGGGCTCGAACTGGAGCCGGTCCTGATGACCCTCATGGCGTGGGGCGACCGTCATCTCCGAAAAGATGACGACCGCCCCATGGTGATCGAGCACATCTGCGGCAACGAACTGGTCCCCGCCGTCACCTGCACCGCCTGCGGCAACCCGGTCCGCCACGAGGACCTGACGGCTCACCCGCAGACACCCGGTTGGACGGTGACGGGCCCGGCAGCGGCCTGAGATCCGGACCTACGCCCCCTTGTAGACGTCCAACCGCCCGCACATCCCGAACTTCCCGTACGCCGAAGGCTGTTCGGCCCGTACGGCGGCGTCGGCGAGGTGCGAGAAGTCGCCCCGGTCCAGCCGGTCGAGCTGCGCCCCCGTGGCCGCGGCGGCGGCCCGCGCGCCCCGCTCCCAGCGCTCGCGCCACTCCGCGAGCCGGGGTCGTACCAGCGCGGCGGCGGCCCGGTGGAACGCGGCCAGCGCTTCCGGACCCTCGGCGGAGCGCAGCGCCTCGTAGCCCTCCAGGGCGAGGTCGCGCCGGGCCCGGGCGACCCGTTCCTGTTCGGTCTCGGGCGCGTCGGCCGGGATCACGGTGGCGGCGGCGTACGTCTCCGGGTCGGTGAGGTACCGCGGGGGCAGCGTGAGCACCGCGTCGCCCGCCTCGGGCAGCCCGCTGTTCTGCATGAGGACGGTGATGCGCAGGTCACCCTCGTTGACGAGGCGGTGAATGGTGCCCGGCGTGAACCAGGCGACCGTTCCGGCCGCGAGCGGTGTCACCTCGTACCCGGACGCCGTGAGCGTCTGCACCGCACCGCGCCCGCCGGTGACGACGTACCCCTCCGAACAGGTCAGGTGCATATGGGGAGTTCCGCCGCACACCCCGCCGTCGACCTCGGCCGGCCAGTCGTAGACGGACAGATGCGAGACGGCGACCCCGCCCGGCAGCCCGGAGAGGCCTTCCGTGGTCACCGGGGAGGTGTTCACCACGGCCGCGCCTCCAGGTACTTGGTGATCTCCTCCCGCTCCCACGCCCCGTCGGCGACGACGACCCGGTAGCGCCGGGTGAGCGTGTCGCCGGGTTCGAGCACCAGCTCGTCGTAGAAGGCGAAGGAGGGGGCGATCCCGGCGAACGGCTCGTTGCGTACGAACCAGTGGGCGGGGTGGGTCCCCTGGGCGCCGGCCTGGTCGTTCTCGGGGGCGTGCGCGAAGACGACGGTCGCGTGGCCGTCGGTGCCGTCGTGCTCGCCGGAGACGGCGAGCCACGAGCCCTGGGAGCCCATCAGTTCGGGGCCCTCGCCGTCGGGGCCGATGATCCGGCCGTCGCGGAAGGCGCGCGGGCCGCGCCAGAAGAGGCCCGTGTAGCCGGCCGCCTCGCGCCCGTGGGTGGTCGGGCTGCCGAACAGCAGGGGCTCGTCACGGCGGTTCGTCACGGCGCTCGTCCAGGTCAGCGCCCACGAACCCGACTCCGTGTCGACGTCGTGCACCTCGATCCGGCGCTGCTCGTCGGCCCAGAGCTCACCGCTGTACGGGTGCCAGGTCAGCCGTTCGGCGATGACGAGACGCTCCTCACCCGAGTCGATGTGAGTGTCGATCTCGTCGAAGGCGACGTGGGCCATCGACCCGACCCGCTCCGGGAGTTCGAGATACCCCTCGCCGTGAACGTATGTGTTGCCGCCCCACAGGTTCTGGCCCGACAGATGCGAGGCGGTGAACTGCAGGCCCTTGTGCCAGCGGTGGTCGTTGGGCCGGTAGTCCGTGACGACGTCACCGGCCAGCGTCCTGATCGGGTGGAGGTACGGCTTCGGCGCCTCCCAGGCGGCCTCGGGCCGGTACACATAGCTGAACAGCTCGACGCCGGTGACCGGTTCGGTCACCGTGATGCGGTCGTCGTGGGCATGGACGATACGCAGGCCGGTCACGCCGGCACCTCCTCGCGCGCCACGGGCGCCCAGCCGGGGGCGCCACCGTGCAGCGCCGTGTAATAGGGGTCTCCGGGGCCGATGTCGCCGGCCCGCACGGTCGTGTCCGTGAACGCCGACTTGTAGAGCGCGGTGATCAGTTCGAGGCTGGTGCGCCCGTCCGTGCCGCTGCTGCGCGGCCGTTCGCCGGCCCGCATGCTCACGACGAGTTCACGCAACTGCTCCACGTGCGAACTGGGCACGTCCGGCCCGAAGTCCTGCCAGACGGCGGCCTCGTCACCCGGCACATCGGGGGCGGGCGTGATCCGCCAGTTGTCGTTGCTGTGCCCGTACAGATGGGTGAGTTCGACGGTCGCGCGCTCGCAGTCGATGCGGATACGGCTGACCTCGTCGGGGCTCAGCACGCTGTTCACGACGGTCGCCAGCGCGCCGTTCTCGAAGCGGACCAGGGCGGTCGAGACGTCCTCGGTCTCCACGTCGTGGACCAGCCGCCCGGCCATGGCCTTCACCTCGCTCCACGGCCCGAGCAGATCGAGCAGCAGGTCCATCTGGTGGATGCCGTGTCCCATGGCGGGACCGCCGCCCTCGGTCTCCCAGCGACCGCGCCAGGGCACGGCGTAGTAAGCGGTGTCGCGGTACCAGGTGGTCTGGCAGTGCGCCACGAGCGGCCGCCCCATGGCCCGCTCGGCGAGCAGCTTGCGCACATGCCGGGACCCCGAGCCGAACCGGTGCTGGAAGACGATCGAGGCGTACGGCCCGCCGGCCATCCCCTTTGCCGGGCCTTCCTCGTCCTCCACGGCGTCGAAGTCGGCCAGCGTCGGCACCGGCGGCTTCTCGCACCACACCCAGGCACCGGCCCGCAGCGCGGCGACGGTCTGCGCGCGGTGCAGGGTGGGCGGGGTGCAGATGGTGACGAGGTCGGGCCGCTGCTCCCGGAGCATCTGCTCCAGATCGGTGTAGGCGTGCGGGATTCCGGACTCGGCGCAGAAGGACTCGACCGACTTGGCATCGATGTCAACGGCGGCGACGACCTCGGTCTCGCCCTCCTCGGCGAGCCGGGCGAGCGCCGGGAAATGGGAACCGCGGCCGATGGCACCGGCGCCGACCACGGCGGCCCTGATGCGTCGGCCGCTGAGCGGCGGCAAGGGCTGGAACGCCCCGGGGTGGGTGGCGGGTGTGGACATGGGCGTGATCAGCACTCCTCCGGAGACAGCGAGCGCGTCCAGCAAGCGCTTTCCTCCGCTGCAACGTATGTGCCGCCCCCGCAGCTGGTCAACACCGCAAACCCGGAGTCCCGGGACCACCCGTGAAACCCCTGTGTCCGGAGTCGCCCGACCGCCACGAAACCTCCGCATCCGGGGTCGCACGACCGCCGTGAAACCCCTGTGTCGGGCCTGTCACACCGGGACGCTACGCTGCCCCTCACACACACTCGTTCACCGCGCGCGGCGTTTTGGTGTGTCCTTTGCCCCTCCTCGATCAGCACTTGGACGCCGTAACTCCATGTCTTGGTTTGAATCCCTCATCCTCGGACTCGTCCAGGGGCTGACCGAGTTCCTCCCCGTCTCCTCCAGCGCGCATCTGCGGCTGACGGCGGCCTTCTCGGGCTGGGAGGACCCGGGCGCGGCCTTCACCGCGATCACACAGCTCGGCACGGAAGCGGCGGTGCTGATCTATTTCCGCCAGGATGTCGGGCGGATTCTCGCCGCGTGGTTCCGGTCGCTCACGAACAAGGAGATGCGGCGCGATCACGACGCCCAGATGGGCTGGCTGGTGATCGTCGGCTCCATCCCGATCGGCGTGCTCGGCGTGACGCTCAAGGACCAGATCGAGGGGCCGTTCCGCGATCTGCGGATCACCGCCACGATGCTGATCGTGGTGGGCATCGTCATCGGCGTCGCCGACCGGCTCGCGGCCCGCGACGAGTCGGGCGGCAAGCACCGGGCGCCCAAGCAGCGCAAGACACTTGAGAACCTGAACGCCAAGGACGGCCTGCTGTACGGCCTTTGCCAGGCGATGGCGCTGGTCCCCGGCGTCTCCCGCTCGGGCGCGACCATCAGCGGCGGCCTGTTCATGGGCTACACCCGTGAGGCGGCGGCCCGTTACTCCTTCCTCCTCGCCATGCCGGCCGTACTGGCCTCGGGCGCCTTCGAGTTGAAGGACGCGGCGGAGGAAGGGCATGTCGCGTGGGGGCCGACGATGTTCGCGACGGTGATCGCGTTCGTGGTCGGCTATGCCGTAATTGCGTGGTTCATGAAATTTATCTCCCACAAGAGCTTCATGCCGTTCGTCTGGTACCGCATCGCGCTCGGCATCGTCATCATCGCGCTGGTGACGGCGGGCGAACTCAGCCCGCACGCGGCGGAGTCGGCGAACTGACCTACCGCTCGGGCAGGTCGAGCGCCCACGTCTCGGGCTCGATCCCGACACCATTGGCGACGTAGGCGATGGTGCGGTACCACCCGGCCAGCACAAGGAATTCGATCGCTTCGGGTTCGTCGAGATGCTCCCGCAGGCCGGACCAGGCAGCGTCACTCAGGTGTGCGTCGGCGTGGAGTTCGTCGACGGCTCGGAGCAGCGCGGACTGCCGGGGCGACCAGACCGGGTCGTCCGGGGCGCCGGTCGCGGTCAAGGTGACCTGCCGCGGGGTGAGTTGCGCGATCTCGGCGTACACCGCCATGTGGACGCCCCACTCGTAGGCGCAGCCGGCGCGGGCACAGACACGGGCGATGACGAGTTCGCGGTCGGCGGCGCCCAGGCGGCCGTGGACGAGGAGCCCGGCGCCCAACGCCCGCATCCGTGAGGCGAGTTCGGGGTGGCGTTCGAGGACCTTGAAGAGCGTCAGGGGTTCGCGGGTCACGCCGGGCGGCATCCAGCGGCGCAGGGCGCGATCGGTGTCGGGGGCGTAGGGCGGGGTGACTCCTTCGATGCGCTGCTTCATGTTCACGGACTCTTGCGCTTCTGAAATCGAAGCGCAAGGGTGAGCCAGGAGATCGCCATGAACCAGGCGAGGAGGCCCTGTTGGAACCGACCCCCGCCCCCGGTCGCCCGGTACGCGGATCGACCACCGGCCGCCCCGTCATGGCCGCGCTCGACCTCCTCGGCCGGCGCTGGACACTCCGCGTGATCTGGGAACTCCACCGGCGCGCCACTCCGATCGGCTTCCGCGACCTGCAACGCCGCTGCGACGACATGTCCTCCAGCGTCCTCTCCACCCGCCTCACAGAGCTGCGCGAGGCGGACATCGCGACGCAGACACCCGACGGGGCATGGCAGTTGACCCCGCTGGGCGAGGACCTGGTGACGGCGATGGGGCCGTTGCTGGACTGGTCGCGGGTGTGGGCCGAGCGGACGGTTCCACCGCGCCCGTGACCAACCCCATACGGTCTGAGTAGCCGTCCGGTAGCGCAGTGTCAGTCCTTGCCCCTAGGCTGTGAGCATGTCCCCCGATTCCGTAACCCCTGGTTCCGTGCGGTCTGCTTCCGAGGTGAACGAGCAGATCCGGGCCCTCTGGCTGCGTGCGGGCGGCTCGCTCTCCACCCAGGAGCGCGAGGAATACGAGACGTTGGTGGTCGAGTGGGCCGCCGCGATCCGCGACGAGGTCATCGCCGCCGCCTGAAGCCGCCTGAGGGCCGCCTGAATCTCCTTGCACGCACGGGCAGTTGGGGCAGTCTGGGGCAGGGCGCCCGGAGCCCACGGCTCATCGCCCGCCCGACACCCGCATCACCGTCCCCGTCGCATACGACGCCTCCGGCGACATCAGCCACGCGATCGCGGCGGCGATCTCCTCCGGTTGGCCCGGGCGACGCAGCGGAATCGACGCCGCCGGCCGCCGGGGCCGGTCCGGGTCGCCCGTTCTCGCGTGGATCTCGGTGTCGATGACGCCCGGCGCGACCGCGTTGACGCGGATGCCGTCGGGGCCGAGTTCCTGGGCGAGGCCCAGGGTGAGGGTGTCGACGGCGGCCTTCGTCGCGGCGTAGTGGACATGGTCGCCGGGGCTGCCGAGGGCGGCGGCGGACGACGAGACGTTCACGATCACGCCGTTTCCCCGTGCCGCCATCACCTGTGCGGCGCGGCGCGAACACAGCAGTGTGCCAAGGAGGTTGACCTCGACGACCCGGCGCAGGTCGGCGGGGTCGGCGTCGGCGAGGCGGCCGAACGGTCCGGTCACCCCGGCGTTGTTCACCAGCCCGGTGACCGGCCCGAGTTGCCGCTCCGCCGCCGCGAAGAGCCGCTCGACGTCCGCCTCGACCGACGTGTCGCCCTGCACGCACACCGAACGGGCCCCGGTCCGCCGTACCGCCTCCGCGACGTCCTCGGCCGCCCGCGCGTCCCCGAGGTACCCCACCACCACGTCGTGCCCGTCCGCCGCGAGCCGCAGGCAGGTCGCGGCGCCGATACCCCGGCTGCCCCCGGTGACGACCGTGACAAGGCGTTTCATGAGCACTCCCCACAACGAAGAACCGAATGTTCCCCACCTTGTCCCCGCGTCCCCCTTGGCGCGACACCCTCCGTAGCCAACACTGAGCCGATGACGCAGCGTGTGGAACTGGCGATTGTGATGGACCGGCTGGCCGTGGACGAACTGATCACCGAATACGCGGTGGCGGTGGACGACGGCGACTGGGAGGCGTACCGGAAACTGTTCGCACCGGACGGGCGTGCCGACTACCGGTCCGCCGGAGGAATCGAGGGCAACGCGGAACAGATCGCCGAGTGGCTGGCGGAGAGCATGGAGCTGTTCCCGATGCGGCAGCATCTGATCGTCAACCGGCGCATCCGCTTCGGAGCCCTGGACCAGCACACCGACGACACCGCGCGCGTCCAGGCCGACTACGTCAATCCGATGCGCTTCGCCAAGGAAGACGCCGAGGGAGACGACAGCGACGGTTCCACCGCTCCGGACTTCGTGTGCGGCGGGCGGTACACGTTCGGGCTGCTGCGGACGGACGACGGCTGGCGGCTGACCGAGGTCGTCGTGGCGGAGAAGTGGCGGCGCCTTCCCGAGCGGCGTCCGGCAGCCGTGGTCAACTGATACGACCGGTTCGGCGTCCGCCGTCCCGGATCGACCGCGGCACGCACACCGGAGCCACCAGCGGGTAGGGGGTCCACATGAGGAACTTCGGCGACTGGCTCGTCTCCCCCTGGCGGCGTTCCCTGCTCGCCGCGCTCGCGGGCACCCTGCCCGTCCTCGCGTTCCCCGCGCCGTCCTGGTGGTGGTTCGCCTACGTCGCGCTCGTCCCCTGGATCCTGCTGACCCGCTCGGCACCGACCGGGCGACGGGCGGTCTACGACGGCTGGTGCGGCGGGCTCGGGTTCATGCTGGCCGTGCACAGTTGGCTGGTGCCGAGCCTGAGCGTGTTCATCGTGGTCATCGCCGGGCTGCTGGGCGCGCTGTGGGCGCCGTGGGGCTGGCTGGTACGCCGCTTCCTCGGCGGTGTGCCGTCGCCCGCGCGGGGTGGGGCCGCGCTCCTCGTGCTGCCCTCGGGCTGGCTGATGGTCGAACTCGTCCGGTCCTGGCAGGGGTTGGGCGGCCCCTGGGGTCTGCTCGGCTCCACCCAGTGGCAGGTGGAACCGGCCCTGCGGCTCGCCTCCGTCGGCGGGGTGTGGCTGCTGAGCTTCCTGGTGGTGGCCGTGAATGTCGCGGTCGCCGTGCTCGTCGCCGTGCGCGCGGTCCGGGTACCCGCCGTGGCCGGGCTGCTCGTCACCGCCGCCGTGACCTCGGCGGCCTGGGTGTGGTCGCCGCGCCCCGACGTCGACGGCCGCGTCCGCATCGCCGTCGTACAGCCGGGTGTCATCGCCGGCGACGAGAGCGGCGAGCGGCGCTTCGACCGCGAGGAGCAGCTCACCCGCCAACTCGCCGGTCAGGACGTCGACTTGATCGCCTGGGGCGAGAGCAGTGTCAGCTTCGACCTCACCAAGCGCCCCGACCTCGCGCGCCGTATCGCGGCGCTCTCCAAGGAGACCGGCGCCGACATCCTGGTCAACGTGGACGCCGAGCGCTCCGACAAGCCCGGCATCTACAAGAGCTCGATCCTGGTCGGCCCGGAGGGTCTCACCGGCGACCGCTACGACAAGATGCGGCTCGTCCCGTTCGGCGAGTACATCCCGTTCCGCTCGCTGCTCGGCTGGGCCACCTCCGTCGGCAAGGCGGCGGGCGTGGACCGCAGGCACGGCACCGAGCAGGTGGTGATGAACGTGGGGCACGGGCTGCGCGTCGGCCCCCTGGTCTGCTTCGAGACCGCGTTCCCCGACATGAGCCGCCATCTCGCGCAGGACGGCGCGGACGTACTCCTCGCGCAGTCGTCGACCTCGTCGTTCCAGAAGAGCTGGGCCCCCGAACAGCACGCCACCCTCGCCGCCCTGCGCGCCGCCGAGACCGGCCGCCCGATGGTCCACGCCACCCTGACCGGCGTCTCCGCCGTCTACGGCCCGGGCGGACAGCGCATCGGCTCCTGGCTGGGCACGGACAAGAGCACCACCCAGGTCTACGACGTCCCGCTCGCGCACGGCATCACCCCGTACGTCCGCTACGGCGCCTGGCCGGTGGGCCTGGCGCTGCTGGTGCTCGCGGCGATGTGCTTCGGGGAGAGTGCCGTGGCGATCAGGCTGCGGCGGGCCGGTCCGCGACCGCTCGTACCACCCGCTCGCACAGTTCATGAGTCGCCAGCGCGTCCCGGGCGCTGAGCACCTTTCCGGCGCGTACGGCGTCCAGGAACGTGAGCACGGCCTGCTCGATGCCCCGCTGCCGGGCCACCGGCACCCAGTCCCCCCGGCGCCGTATCGTCGGCTGGCCCTTGTGGTCGACGACCTCGGCGAGGTTGAGGATCTGACGCTTGGTGTCCTGGCCTGAGACCTCCAGGATCTCCTCGACCGAGCCGCTGAGCCGGTTCATCACGCCGAGCGCGGTGAAGCCGTCCCCGGCGAGCTGGAGCACGAGGTGGTGCAGCAGTCCGTCCTGGACGCGGGCGCGCACGGTGACGTCCTCGACCGGGCCCGGCACCAGGAACCGCAGGGTGTCCACGATGTGGATGAAGTCGTCCAGGATCATCGCGCGCGGCTTCTCGGGGAGCCCGATCCGGTTCTTCTGCATGAGGATCAGCTCGCGCGGGTGGTCGGCGCACTGCGCGTACGCGGGGGCGTGGCGGCGGTTGAAGCCGACCGCGAGGGACACGTTCCGCTCTTCCGCGAGGCGCACCAGCCGCTCGGAGTCGGCGAGTTCGTAGGCGAGGGGCTTGTCGACGTAGGTCGGTACGCCCGTCTCCAGGAGCCTGGTGACGATCTCCGGGTGCACGCTCGTGGGGGCGTGCACGAAGGCGGCGTCGAGGTCCTGCGCGAGGAGTGCGTCGAGGTCCGTGTGCCGCCGGTCCGTCGGAACGTGGAGGCCGTCGGCGACCCGGGCGAGGGTGGCGGGCGTGCGGGTCTGCAGGTGCAGTTCGACCCCGGGCAGGCTGCCGAGAACCGGCAGGTAGGCCTTCTGCGCGATGTCACCGAGTCCGATGCAGCCGACCTTCACGGAGTCTCCCTAGCGCTCGCCGAGCGGTACCGCCTGTACCTCCTCGGAAGCATACGGCGGGGAATAACCGCTGGTGCGGGCGGTGGGAGCAGGCGAGGATGCGGGCATGACGATCGAGCGCAGTGAACCCGCGACCACCGCCGACGAACGCACCATGCTGGAGGGCTGGCTGAAGTACCACCGGGACACCCTCGCCTGGAAGTGCGAGGGCCTGACCGACGAACAGTTGAGGACCGCTTCCGTGGAGCCGTCCGCCCTGTCGCTCCTTGGCCTGGTGCGGCACATGGCGGAGGTGGAGCGGGGCTGGTTCCGCTTCGTCATGGCGGAAGAGCGGGTGGATCCGATCTATTACACCGACGCGGACCCGGACGGCGAGTTCCATCTCACCGAGGCGGACACCTGGGCCGAGGCGTACGCCACCTGGCAGGGGGAGATCGAGGCGGCGAAGGCCAACGCGGCCCGGTTCGCCCTGGACGACCTCTCCGTGGGCAAACACCGGCGCACCGGCGAGCGCTTCAACCTGCGCTGGATCTACACCCACATGATCGAGGAGTACGCCCGGCACAACGGCCACGCCGACCTGCTCCGCGAGCGGATCGACGGGAACACCGGTGACTGACGCCGGCGACTGACGTCACGTCACCCGTCAGCCGTCAGCCGTCACCCGGAGCGGGCGCGCACCGTCCGTAAGGGGGCGGAGATCACCCGTGTGGGGCATCATCCGCCCGTCCGCTGTACCGAACGGGGCCTGAACCAGCAGAGTTGCGCGGGTGCATCGAACGACGACCACCGCAACGCTCCTGGTCACCGTGGCTGTCTCGGCCCTCTCCGGCTGTGTGACGGTCCAACGGCCGGCGGCCCCCGCTCCCCCGGCCGTACCGTCCCAAGCGTCGGTGCCGCGCCCGGACGGGAGCGCGGAGCCGCAGGTCGTACAGGCCCCGGCGCGGGAGGCGCTGGAACTGATCAACCCGTCCCACCGCTCGAAACCGGCCACGCATCCGCCGCACCACGCACCGGCCCCGCCGGCGGCCCAGGCACCGGTACCGGTCCCCCGCTCACACCAGCACCCCCATCCGTATCCCCACCCCCATCCGCACCCGAAGCCGCACCACCCCCGGCAGCCGGGCGCCGACATTCCCGACGTGGTCAAGTCGGTCCCCAAGAACACGTCGGACGTCTGTGCCCTGGGCAGGAAGTACGGCGGCTGGCAGTCGGACAGCCCGCAGTCGATCATCTGCGGTAAGACGTACGGCCGTTGAGGCCGGCGGGGCCGGTCACCGGGACCAGGTCGGCCGGACGCTAGGGCCGCTGTCTCGGCGGCCCCCAACTCTCGTTCTCGCCCCCGTCACCCAGCCGCAGTTCCAGTCGGCCGATCGCTGCTCGCACTCCGTTGCCGTAGCCGTCGTCGGCCAGGACCGCGCAGGCGCCGCGTGCCCGGTGGAGGTGGGTGCGGGCGGCGTCCGGGCGGCCGAGCTTCACATAGTCGGCCGCGAGGTTCAGGTGCAGGGAGGGGTAGAAGGCGCGCACCGCGATCGCCCCCTCCCGACCGGAGTCCCCCGTGTCCCCGGAGTCCCCGAGGCCTTCGGAATTCCGCCCGTCCGTCAGCTCGTCCGCCGCCGACAACGCCCGGAGATCCCAGGCGAGTTCGTCGGTCGGGTCGTCCTGGGTGTCGGCCAGGTAGTGGGCCAGTGTGCAGCGGTGCAGCGGGTCGCCGTCCTCCCCGAGCTCCGCCCACAGGCCCAGCAGCCGGTCCCGGGCCTCCTCGCGGTCGCCGCCGTGGTGCAGCATGACGATCTGTCCGATCCGCGTCAGCAGAGCGTCCGGTGCCGCCTGCTCCTGTCGCTCCGTCACAGCGTCCTCCACACCTTGTCAGCCACCGTTGGCCGTCCCCCTCGACGCTAACGGGCCCCACTGACAATCCCCGTCAGGCGGCCCCGGACCGGCCCGGCCGAGGTCAGCCCAGGTTCGGGATGCGCCAGTCGATCGCGGTGTGGCCCTGCTTCGCGACGGCCTCGTCGATCTGGGTGAACGGACGGGAGCCGAAGAACTTCTTGGCCGACAGCGGCGAGGGGTGCGCGCCCTTGACCACCACGTGGCGCTCCTCGTCGATCAGGGGGAGCTTCTTCTGCGCGTAGTTGCCCCACAGGACGAAGACCGCCGGGTCGGGGCGGTCGGCCACCGCGCGGATGACCGCGTCCGTGAACTTCTCCCAGCCCTTGCCCTTGTGGGAGTTGGCCTCGCCGGAGCGGACCGTGAGCACCGCGTTGAGCAGCAGGACGCCCTGCTGGGCCCACGGCATCAGATAGCCGTTGTCCGGGACCGGGAGGTCCAGCTCCTCCTTCATCTCCTTGTAGATGTTCCGGAGGGAGGGCGGGGTCTTCACCCCGGGGCGGACCGAGAAGCACAGGCCGTGGCCCTGGCCCTCGCCGTGGTACGGGTCCTGACCGAGGATCAGCACCTTCACCTGGTCGTACGGCGTCGCCTCCAGGGCGGCGAAGACCTCCTCGCGCGGCGGGAAGACCGGTCCCTTCGCCCGCTCCTCCTCGACGAACTCGGTCAGCTCCTTGAAGTAGGGCTGCTGAAGCTCGTCGCCCAGGACCCCGCGCCAGGACTCGGGGAGCATGGAGATGTCGGTCACGTCAACTTCCTTACCGTGTGCGGCGACTGCGATGCGGAGCGACCGCGGAGCGCGGTCTCTTCCATGTCCCAGAACCTACAGGCGACCACTGACAACGGCTGCCGCGAGCCGCCTCACCAACTGGTCTTGCGGTACAGCTTCCACATCATCATGATCGTCGACGGGTCGAGGGCCTGTTCCCCGCCGGAGACGTCGTCGCTCGCGGCCACGTACTGCCGGCCCTGCCACAGCGGCAGCAGCCGGGCGTCGTCCACCAGGATCTGCTGGGCGTCCTCGAACTCCTTGACCACTTCGGCCCGGTCGCTCTCCCGGCGGGACTCGGGCAGCAGTACGTCGGTGATCCTGGTCGACAAGTAGGGCGTACCGAGCGCGTTCTGCTGCCCCACGAACGGCGCGATGAAGTTCTCGGCGTCGGGGAAGTCCGGGAACCAGCCGCGCCCGAACACCGGGTACTCGCCCTTCTGGTAGCCCGTCACATAGGTCTTCCAGGGGCGGCTCCTCAGGGTGATCGTGAAGAGCCCCGAGCCGTCCAACTGCCGCTTGAGTTCCCGGAATTCGAGGGCGGTCTCGGAGCCGTAGCGGTCGCTCGTGTACCAGAGGGTGAGGGGGACGGGCTCGGTGATGCCCGCGTCGGTGAGGAGCTTGCGTGCCTTGGGGACGCTGGGGTCGCCGAAGTCGTCGAAGAACGTGGTGGTGTGGCCGGTGAGGCCCTTCGGGACCATCGAGTAGAGCGGGTCCACGGTGTCGCGGTAGATCTTGTGGGTGATCGCCCCTCGGTCGACGAGCTGGGCGACGGCCTTGCGGACGGCGAGGTTCCCGGCCCACTTGTCCTTGGGGTTGAACACCAGGTAGTTGATGTCGGTGCCGGAACCGTCGACCAGTTGCAGGCTCTTGGAGGCGCGGCCCTGGAGGGCGATGATGTCGTCGGCGGCGAGGCCCCGGTAGGTGACGTCGATCTTCCCGTCCCGCAGCGCCTTCACCATGGTGCCTGAGTCCTGGAAGTAGCGGATCGTCACCGCGTCGTTCGCGCGGTCGGCGAAGCCCTTGTAGCGGTCGTTGCGGACCAGTTGGGCCCGCTTCCCGTCGTCGTACGACTTCAGGGTGTACGGCCCGGAGCCGAAGACCTTGCCGTCCTTGCGCAGCGAGTGCGCGGGGTAGTCGTCGGGGTCGACGATCGACATGGCCGGGGTGGCGAGGACGAACGGGAAGGTGGCGTCGGGCTTGTTGAGGTGGAAGACGACCTCGCGGGCGCCGGTCACCTGCACCCGGTCGAGGCTGCCCAGCAGGCCCGCCGGGCCGCTCGACACGTTGATCTGCCGGATCCGGTCGATGGAGTGCTTGACGGCCTGCGCGTCGAGGGTGTCGCCGTCGGCGAACTTCATGCCCGTGCGGAGTTCGCAGCGGTACGTCGTGTTCGAACCGTCCGTGAAACGGCAGCTCTTGGCCGCGTCCGGCTCGGGCGCGGTCGCGCCGGAGGGATAGGCGAGCAGCGTCTGGTAGATGTTGCGGAACAGCTCCCAGGAGCCGTCCCAGGAGGCGGCCGGATCGAGTGTGCTGGGGGCGCTGGTGGTCCCGACGACGATGGCTCCCCGGTCGTCGGAATTCCCGTCCGAGAACACACCGCATCCGGCCACCAGGGATATCGAGGCGATCGCCGCGCCTGCCCGCAGGCCTCGGTTCCGGTTGAACACACGCACGCTCCTCGATCCGCCGTACCAAGGGTCGGCAGACCGTACCGCAGTTCCCCGGCCGGAAAAGCTGGTTCGGACGAGGCTGTTGAGCAGCGATTTTATGACGACGTTGTCATTCGGCTGTGCGCGTTTTATGTCCTGACACGGGCGCCGATTCCGTCAAGGGAACAGCAAAGAGATCGGCGCCCGGGCGGATCGGTCAGCCCACTCCGGCGTTCAGGAGGATGCCTCCGTCGACGACGAGGGTCTGGCCGGTGATCCAGTCGGACTGGTCCGAGGTCAGGAAGGCGGCGGCGCCGCCGATGTCGGACGGCACGCCGAGCCGGGCCATCGGGTAGGAGGCGGCGGCCTCCGCCTCGCGGCCCTCGTACAGGGCGGCGGCGAACTTGGTCTTCACGACCGCCGGGGCGATCGAGTTGACCCGTACGCCGGGCGCGAACTCGTGCGCCAACTGGAGCGTCAGGTTGATCATCGCGGCCTTGCTGACGCCGTACGCGCCGATGAACGGCGAGGCGGAGACCCCCGCGAGGGAGGCGATGTTGACGATGGCGCCGCCGTTGTCCTTCTGCCAGGCGTGCCAGGTCTTCTGGGCGAAGCCGAGCGCCGAGATGACGTTGGTCTCGAAGACCTTGCGGGCGACGTTGAGGTCGAGGTCGGCGATCGGGCCGAACACCGGGTTCGTACCGGCGTTGTTGACCAGGAAGTCGATCCGGCCGAAGGCCTCCATCGTGCGCTCGACGACGACGGCCTGGTGGGCCTCGTCGTGGGCCTTGCCGGCGACGCCGATGACGCGCTCGGCGCCGAGCGTCTCGACGGCCTCCTTGAGGGCGTCCTCGCTGCGGCCGGTGATGCAGACCCGGTCGCCGCGGGCGAGCAGCGCCTCGGCGACGCCGTAGCCGATGCCGCGGCTGGCGCCGGTGATGACGGCGACCTTGCCGGAGAGTTCAGGCAGTTCAGTCATTGTTTTCCTGCGTTCCCGTGTTCCCGTGTTCCCTAGTTGAGCGGTCCGCCGGCGACGTACAGCACCTGGCCGGAGACGAAACCGGCCGCCTCGTTCGTGAAGAAGGCGACGGCGTTGGCGATGTCGTCGGGCTCGCCGACGCGCTGCACCGGGATCTGGGTGGCGGCCGCGGCCTTGAAGTCGTCGAAGCCCATGCCGACGCGGGCGGCGGTCGCGGCGGTCATGTCGGTGGCGATGAAGCCGGGGGCGACGGCGTTGGCCGTGACGCCGAACTTGCCGAGCTCGATGGCGAGGGTCTTGGTGAAGCCCTGCAGACCGGCCTTGGCGGCGGAGTAGTTGGCCTGGCCGCGGTTGCCGAGGGCGGAGGACGAGGAGAGGTTGACGATCCGGCCGAAGCCCGCGTCGACCATGTGCTTCTGGACGGCCTTGGTCATCAGGAACGAGCCGCGCAGGTGCACGCCGAGGACGGTGTCCCAGTCGGCGACGCTCATCTTGAAGAGCAGGTTGTCGCGGAGCACGCCCGCGTTGTTGACGAGAATCGTCGGCGCGCCGAGCTCGGCGACGATCCGCGTGATCGCGGCCTCGACCTGCGCCTCGTCGGAGACGTCGGCGCCGACCGCGAGGGCCTTGCCGCCGGCCGCGGTGATCTTCTCCACGGTGTCCTTGCAGGCGGCCTCGTCGAGGTCGATCACGGCGACCGCACGGCCCTCGGCCGCGAGGCGTACGGCGGTGGCGGCGCCGATGCCCCGCGCCCCGCCGGTGACAATCGCGACCCGCTGCTCAGTGGTGGACATTCCTGGTTCTCCTCGCCCTTGAGAGACTCTCGGCCCTTGAAACCGCGGCCCGCCGGTGAGCGACCGCTTAGTACCTTCGCCAGACGTGACGCTAGAAGCCCTGGCACTCGGTGTCAACGTGCGCGCCGCCGGGTGTGATCCATTACCTCACCAGCAGGTCCAGCAGGCGCTCCGCCTCGGCCGCGGGATCGACGGTGAGACCGGTGTGCACGGGCCCCGGCTGCACCACCGTGGACCGCGGCGCGATCAGCCACCGGAACCGCCGCCCGGCATCGTCCCGCGCCGCCTGACCTGCCGCCTCACCGCCCGCACACACACCTTCCACGGCGCCCAGCGCGGCCCGGATCCCGGCCACGTCGGCGTCCGGGTCGAGCGCGAGCAGCCTCGCCTCGTCCAGATGGGTGCGGGCGCCGACGTAGGACTGGGCGCGGCAGTAGACGAGCACCCCCGCGTTGATCTGCTCGCCGCGCTCGACGCGGGGGACGACGCGCAGGAGGGCGTACTCGAAGACGTCCCGTTCGTTGGCCTCGCTGGGCCGGATGATGTGGCGCTCGGTCACTGGTCCCTCTTGATGCGGTCGTGGATGACGGCGGCGCGGGCGAGGAGGGGCGCCGCGTAGGCCCGGCGGAGGTCGTCGGGGGTGTCGAAGCCGGGTTCGCCGGTCAGCCAGGCGTCGGGGATCTCGGCGGTGACCTCGGCGAGGAGTCCCTCGGTGACGCGCGGCGCCAGGTCCCCGGCGGCGGTCGCGAGGTCGGGGCCGAAGCGGGCGAGGGCGTGGTCGGCGGCGTCGTAGGGGCGGGCCGCGGAGGTCTGGGCGCCGGGCCAGTTGTGGTGCCAGATCATGGTGGCGCCGTGGTCGATGAGCCACAGATCGCCGTGCCACATCAGCAGGTTGGGGTTGCGCCAGGAGCGGTCCACGTTGTTGACCAGCGCGTCGAACCAGACGATCCGGCCGGCCTCCTCGGGGCTCACCGTGAACGCGAGCGGGTCGAAGCCGAGCGCGCCGGACAGGAAGTCCATGCCGAGGTTGCCGCCGCCGCTGGACTTCAGCAACTCCTGGACCTGCTGGTCGGGTTCGCCCAGGCCGAGCACGGGGTCGAGGTCGAGGGTCACCAGCCGGGGCACCCTGAAGCCCAGCCGACGGGCCAACTCCCCCACCACCACCTCGGCGACGAGCGTCTTGCGGCCCTGCCCCGCGCCGCTGAACTTCATGACGTACGTCCCGAGGTCGTCCCCCTCGACGAGCCCCGGCAGCGAACCGCCCTCCCGCAGGGGTGTGATGTAGCGGGTCGCGATGACTTCCTTCATGAAGCGAGCATAGTAATCGAGCGTGATCACCGGCCGCGGGTGAGTCCGATGCTCCGTGACGGGAGTGCGGCGAGGGCGAGCCCGCCGCACTCCCGTCACAAGAGCTGCCCGACCGCGCCTAGCCGGCGGCGAGCGCGGCCAACTCCCGGTCCACGGCGTCCTGGTGGGCCCGGGCGTCCTCGCGGGCCTTCTTCGGGCTCCAGCGGCCGGCCATCACGAACACGAAGGGCAGGAAGAGGACCTGCCCGCCCACACAGATCCACCACCAGGTACGCCACTCCCCGGGACCGTCCTTGACGGCCTTCTGCACCTTCGGCCCGTACTCGTTGAGCACCTTGAGCTGCGGCTGCGCCTTCTGTACGACGGCCAGGTCGGCGGCGCCGACCTCCTTGACCGCCTGGGCGGCCAGGGCGGGGGGTGTCGTGGTCGGCGTGTACTTGCCCAGTTCGGCGAAGAGTTGGGGATGGGCGCCGACGATGGCCAGGGCCGGGGCGGCCTGCTTCTGCGCCGCCGCGACCTCGGCGCCGTGCTCGACGAGCGGGGTGACGGAGGTGACGAGCACCGGGATGAAGGCCGCCGACACGGCGACCACGATCCGTACCGTCCAGCCCCAGACGGCGAGACCGGCGGCGGTCGCGGCCGGATTGCGCTTCTCCACGGTCTCGGTGAAGCTCGCCATCCAGGGTGCGTAGGCGACCCCGCTGAACACACCGATCGCGACGAACAGCCAGGCGAAGGTGTAGTAGTCGGTCGTCGCGTGGGTGGCCAGCGAGGCGAAGAACGCGGTCGCCACGATGGCGCCGATCGCGCCGACGATCATGAAGGGCTTGCGCACCAGCAGCCGGTCCGAGAGCAGGCCGGCCACGATCAGCGCGAGGGCGTTGGCCGCCCAGTACCAGTTGGCCAGGCCGTTGGTGCGCTGCTCGCTGTAGCCGAAGGTGGTCGAGAAGTAGACGACGAAGTTGCCGACGGCCGCGTAGTAGAGCAGCAGGAAGACGGCGATCGCGAAGGCGGAGCCGAGGATGTCCAGGCGCAGCATCTGCCGCCACTCGCCGCGCCGTACCGCCTCGGTGTCCAGGCCCTTGGCGCGCGCCTCGACCAGGGCCCGGTCGCGCAGGCTGACCATGATCTGGTCGCGCAGCCCGGGCGACAGCTCGCGCAGGGCGAACAGGGTGACGACGAACACGACCAGTCCGGCCGCCCCGGAGTAGCGCAGCTCGTCCTGCCAACTCGCGGAGTCGAGCGTGTTGCTGGTCACCGAGGTGACGACCAGGCTGCCGATGACCGGGCCCATCGTCCAGTAGCCCATCGCGGTCGCGCGGCCGAGCTGCGGTGAGAAGTCCCGTATCAGCGCCGGGGTCGCGACCAGCACGATGCCCTCGACGAAGCTCACGACGGCGAACAGCACCAAGTAGGTCGTCTTGTCACCGGCGTTGGGCAGTCCGAAGAAGACCAGGAGCGCGGCGACGAGCAGTCCGTAGACCACGAGGTTCGCCCGTCCCCAGCGGTCCGCGAGGCCGGCTATGAGGGAGGCGAAGGCGCCGACCGCGTTGCCGACGACCGAGACCCAGACGAAGTAGCGGTAGGTCATGTCGAAGTGCGTGATGATCGACGTCGCCACCGCGTACTGGATGTAGAGCATGTAGTAGAGCACGACGGTCGTGACCACCACGATCGCCAGGTACGACATGCGCCGCCCGGTGGCCGGATACGCCGCCAGGTCGCGGCGGTACAGCCGCCCGATCGAGCCGCGTGCGCCGGCGCCGGACGCGTCGGCACCGGAGCCTCTTGTGTCGAGAGGTGCGGAGGCGGAGGGCATACGACTCCCTTTGGAACAGCCGGGGACGAAGGGGGCGGTGGGAGGTGGGGGCTCCCTCCGTTCCGGCGGAGGCTAGTACCGACTGGTCGGTACGGCTAGATGCGCGACATGACTTCCTTGTGAGTCACCGCGGGTTGCCGGTGCCTGATCAGGCCTTATGCGCGGCCGACAGCGGAACGACAGGGACGTTTTACGTCTTCCTGATCTCGATCAGGCCAAGCTCTCGACACCGTCTGAACGACGGTCACCCGCACGTCGTACCCCTTTGCACACCCACGAATGCTTTCCATGGAAGGAACGTCAGCATGACCAGCGAATCGTTCGAACCCGTTACGGCGCCGTCCCGCCGCACCGCGTTGGCGGCGGTCGGCGCGGCGGGACTCGCCGTCGCGCTGACCGCGTGCTCGTCCAGCGACGACTCGTCGTCGGACACCTCGGGCTCCACCAGCACGGCCGGCTCGACCACCGCCCAGGGTGACGCGGGCGGTACCGAGCTGGCGAAGACCACCGACATCCCCGAGGGCGGCGGCAAGATCTTCGCCAGCCAGGGTGTGGTGGTCACCCAGCCGACGGCGGGCACCTACAAGGCGTTCTCGTCGAAGTGCACCCACCAGGGCTGTGCGGTGAGCAGCATCAGCAACGGCGTCATCGTGTGCCCGTGCCACCAGAGCGAGTTCTCCGTCACGGACGGCAGCGTGAAGAAGGGTCCCGCGACCCAGGCGCTGCCCGCCGAGCAGATCTCCGTCTCCGGGGACTCCATCACGCTGGCCTGACGGTCAGGCTCGGCGTGGTCGTTTGAGACAGCCCAGCACCTCGTCCGTGGTCGCGACCGTAGCGACCAATGCGAGGGTGTTGCGGATCATCGCGGGGGTGTACTCGGCAGGCACCCCCGCGATGGCGTCCCCGGGGACGACGACGGTGTAGCCGCGGTTGACGGCGTCGAACACCGTGTTGGGAATGGCCACGTTGGCCGAGACACCGGTGACGATCAGTGTGCGGCAGCCCAAGTTGCGCAGCAGCGCGTCGACTTCGGTGCCGTGGAGCGGCGACAGACCGTGCAGCCGTCGTACGACGAAGTCCTCCTCGGCGACTTCGATCGGGGGTGCCACGCGTACCGCCGTGGTGCCCGAGAGCTGTTGTACGGGCAGGCGTTCGGCGGCGCGGAAGAGCCGGGCGTTGCGGTTGGCGCCCCGGCCGTCCGGGCGGCGCTCGGCGATCGCGTGGATCACCTGCACTCCGCTCTCGTGGGCGGCGGCGACCAGGCGGGCCACGTTGGCGAGCGCGCCCGACGAGCGTGCCGCTAGGGCGAGTTCGGGCAGTGCGCTGTCCGGGCCGACCACTCCCTGTTGACATTCGACGGTCAGCAGGGCAGTGCTCACCGTGTCGAGGATCTCACTGAGTTGTGCGTGCGACGGCATGGCTCTCCCTTGTCGCCGACGGCCGGGGCGGGCGACAGTAACGAGCATCGCGTGCGTACGGAAGACGGCCGACGCCCATCCGGCCATTTTCCTGACGCCCCGTCAGAAGCGGCTGCCGCCGCTCGCGCCGTAGCCGAAGGGGATCGCATGACCGCCACTCAGCGTCGAGGCCGGAAGATCATGATGACACCCGAGGAACTGGACGAGTTCCTCGCCACCGAGCGCACCTGCCGGGTCGCGACCGCCTCCGCGGACGGGGCCCCGCATGTCAGCCCGCTCTGGTTCGCGTGGGACGGCACCTCGCTGTGGCTGTACTCGATCACGCGCAGCAAGCGCTGGGCCGATCTGCGCCGCGATCCGCGCGTCGCGGTGGTGGTCGACGGCGGGCACGCCTACGACGAGTTGCGGGGCGTCGAGCTGGCCGGGACCGTCGAGTTCGTGGGCGAGGCCCCGCGCACGGGCGAGCCGCATCCCGAACTCGTCGCCGTGGAGAAGCTGTTCGCGCAGAAGAACTTCGGCCTCGACGCGATGCCGTACGACGGCCGGCACGCGTGGGTACGACTGACGCCGGACACGCTGACGTCCTGGGACTTCCGCAAGTTGGCGGCGCTGTAGGGGAGTTGGCTGGGCACATGCCGGCGGCTCTGCGGGCGGGTTGACCGCGCCGTGCGCAAGTCGGCGCGTCTGTAGGCGCGTTGGCCGCGCCGCGCGCACGTCGGCCGCTCCGCCGGCGAGTCGCCCGTACTGCCCGCAAGTCGGCTGCCCGCCGGCGAGTTGCCTCAGGCGGGCCGTCAGGCGACCGTCTCCGCCGCCGCCTGCAACGCCTCGACCGCCGCGCGGATGGACGGGCGGCGGTCGGCGTCCGCGCGCCAGACGACGTAGACATGTCGGCGCACCCGCTGCTTCAGGGGGACGGTGACGACTCCGGCGGGCATCGGGTTGCGGCCCAGCAGGGGTACGACGCAGACGCCCAACCCGGCGGCCACCAGGCCCAGTTGGGTGTGTGTCTCGGCGGCGCGGTGGCCGATGATCGGTTCGATGCTCCGGGAGCGCAGGGTGAACATCAGCCACTCGTGGCAGAACTCGCCCTCGGCCCAGGTGATCCACTCGTCGTCGGCGAACTCCCCGAGGTCCACCTCCTCGCGCCCGGCCAGCCGATGACCGGTCGGCATCGCCACATCGGCGGGGTCGTCCAGGATCGGCGCCTTCACCAGACCGTCGGGCAGCGGCATCGGCTTGTTGTACCAGTCCAGGACGACGGCGAGGTCGAGATCACCGCGCACGACACCCGCGATGCCACTCTCCGGTTCCTGCTCCGTGGAGCGGACACGAAGGGCGGGATGCCGGGCGCGGAGGGCGGCGAGCGCGGTGGGGAAGAGGCCGCGGGCGGCGGTGGGAAACGCCGAGATCCTCAACTCGCCCACGACCTGCCCCCGTTGGGCCTCCAGGTCGGCCTGCGCCAGCTCCACCTGGGACAGGATGCGCCCCGCGTGCTCCGCGAGCAGCCGGCCGGCGTCGGTGAGCCGCACCCCCCGCCCGTTCTTCGCGAGGAGCTGCTGGCCGACCTCCCGCTCCAGCTTGGACATCTGCTGCGACACCGCCGAGGTCGTCACATGCAGCGCCTCGGCGGCACCGCTGACCGAGCCGTGCCGGGCGAGGGCGTCCAGGGTGCGCAGTCGCTCCAGATTCAACATGTAAGCGATGCTACGAGAAACCAGGCGCGAATTCTCGCTTGTGCTACGAGGTTGGGGCCAGGATCTTGGTTCTCATGACCAGCGCCGTGCCCACCGCCGCCACCCGGAAGCAGACCCGGGACACCGCCGACACCACCGCTCCCCTCCCCCGCCGCGCACTCGACTGGCGGCTGCGCTTCGGGGCGCTCTCCCTCATCTGGGGCTTCAGTTTCCTGCTCATCAAGGTGGGCACGCACGGCTACGCGCCCTTCCAAGTCACGTTCGGGCGGCTGCTGTTCGGGACGGCGGTGCTCGCGGCGGCGATGGCGGTGAAGCGCGAGCGGCTGCCACGGGGTGCGCGCACATGGGTCCGTCTGACGGTCGCCGCCTTCCTGCTCAACGCGCTGCCGTTCTCGCTCTTCGCCTACTCGGAGCTGACGATCCCGTCCACGCTCGCGGGCATCTGCAACGCGACCTCGCCGTTGTGGGGCATGGCGCTGTCCCTGGTCGCCCTCTCCGAGGACCGCCCGACCCGCGTCCGCGTTGCCGGTCTGGGCCTGGGCTTCCTGGGCGTCCTGACGGTCCTGGGCGCCTGGCAGGGCTTCCACGGCCTGGACGCCACGGGCACGGCGATGGCCCTGCTGGCCTCGCTCAGCTATCCGATCGGCTGGATCTACGTCCGCCGCACGCTGGCGGGCACCGACGCGTCGCATCTCTCCCTGACGGGCGCCCAGTTGCTCCTGGCGACCCTCCAACTGGCCGTCATCACCCCGCTGTTCACGTCGGTGCCGGCCCGCTTCCCCCTCCTCCCCCTGCTGGCGATCGCCGCGCTGGGCGCCCTGGGCACGGGACTCGCCGTCCTCCTCCAGTACGGCCTGGTCGCCGAGGTCGGCCCCACCACCGCCCAGATGGTCACGTACTTCATCCCGGTCGTCGCCACGGCGGCGGGCGTCGCGATCCTGGGCGAGACGCTGACCTGGTCGACTCCGGTCGGGGCGGTGATCGTGCTGGCGGGGGCGGGACTTACGCAGGCGGGGCGCAGGGCAGGCCGGTAGGCGGGCCCCGAGGCGGCCCCGAGTCGGGAGGGCCCGGAACCTCCTACGCGTACCCCCGGACCGGCGTCGGCCCGCAGGCGGAAGCGATCGCCTCCGCCAGGGCGTCCGTCTCGTCGGGTGTCAGGGTCGAGACGGTGACGCGGATGCCGGGGGATGCGCTCAGCCGGAAGCGCGCGCCGGGAGCCACGGCCCAGCCGGCGTGGAGGAGGCGGGAGACCGCGCCGGTCTCGTCCGGTACGGGGATCCACACGTTGAGGCCGCTGATGCCGTGGGCCGCGACCCCGCGTTCGGCGAGCGCGGCGGTAAGCGCGTCCCGGCGGGCGCCGTACGCGGCCGCCACCGCCGGTGTGTCGACCGCGCCGTCGGCCCACAGCCGGGCCACGGCCCGCTGGGTCAGGCGGCTGACCCAGCCCGGGCCCAGCCGTTGCCGGCCACGGACCCGGTCGAGGGTGACGGCGTCGCCGGTGAGCACGGCGAGCCGTAGATCGGGGCCGTACGCCTTGGCCGCCGATCGGACGAAGGCCCAGGTGCGGGTGGTGCCGGCCAGGGGGTGCAGGGGCTGGTCGACGATGCCGTGACCGTGGTCGTCCTCGATCAGCAGGGTCTCCGGGTGGGCCCGGAGCACGGAACGCAAGGCACGCGCGCGCGTGGCGCTCACCACCGCTCCGGTGGGGTTCTGCGCCCGGTCGGTGACGATCAGGGCCCGCGCACCGGACTCCAGCGCGGCGCGCACGTCGTCGGGGAGCGGCCCCTCGTCGTCGACACCGACGGGGGTCACGCGCAGCCCGAGCGCCGGTACGAGATCGAGCAGGCTGCCCCACCCGGGGTCCTCCACGGCGACGGTGTCCCCGGGCTTCAGATGGGCGCTCAGGACCCGCTCGATGACGTCCAGCGAGCCGGAGCCGACGGCCACGGGGCCCGCCGGGACCCCGTCCGCGTCCAGTTCGGCCCGCGCGATGCGCGCCAGCTCCGGTTCGACCGGGGCGTCGCCGTACATCACCGGTGCCCGGTCGGACTGTTCGGCGGCGAAGGTGAACGCGCGGGCGAGGGAGGGCAGCAGCGCCCGGTCCGGGTTGCCGTGGGAAACATCGCGCACCCCCGCCGGCACGTCCACCCGGATGTGCTCGCGCCCGGTCGTGGCCGGCTTGGGCCGCACCCGGCTGCCCCGGCGCCCGGCGGTCTCGATGACCCCGCGCTCCCGCAGCGTCCGGTACGCGGCCGCGACCGTGTTCGGGTTCACTCCCAGCTCTACGGCCAACTCCCGCATGGGCGGCAGCAGTTGCCCCGGCTCCAGCTCCCCGGAGCCCACCGCGCGCTCGACGTCCGCCGCGATGTCCGCTGCGCGTCGCCCTTCGATCCGATATCCTCCTAGCACAAAGCACACTATGCACTAGTGCAATACGAATGGCAACCGGCGACCAGCAACTGGAGAGCACATGCAGGGGACCACCTCGAAGCCGACGTCACCACCCGCCGCCTACACGCCCACCGACCGGACCGTCCCCACCCGCTCCGCGGACCGGGCGTCGTACGACAAGGAGCTGGTGCACGCGATACTCGACGAGGCCTATGTCTGCCACCTCGGCTTCGTGCGCGACGGGGCGCCGGTCGTGCTGCCGACGCTGTACGGGCGGGTCGGCGAGCGGCTGTACGTGCACGGTTCGACGGGTGCGCGCCCGCTGCGGATGACGGGGCAGGCCGATCCGGGGCTCCCGGTGTGTCTGACGGTCACGCACGTCGACGGTCTGGTGCTGGCCCGTTCCGCGTTCCACCACTCGATCAACTACCGGTCCGTGGTGGTGCACGGCATCGCCCACCAGGTGACGGACCCGCAGGAGAAGCGGACGGCGCTGGACGCGCTGGTCGACCACGTCGTGCCGGGCCGGTCGGCGGACTCGCGGCCCGCGAACAAGAAGGAACTCGCCGCCACGATGGTGATCCGCCTCGACCTCGACCAGGTCTCCGCCAAGCTCCGCACCGGCGGCGCCAACGACGACCCCGAGGACCTGGACCTCCCGCACTGGGCCGGCGTGGTCCCCCTCCAGCCGTCCTACGGAGCCCCGCTCCCGAACGACGACCTGGCCCCCGGCACCGAACTCCCCGACTACCTCGCCGCGTTGTAATGCTCATCCACCCCTGGGACGCACCCCAGGACGACACCGAGTGGCAACACTGGCTCGCCGCCCACGACTTCGGCCAACTGGCGGTCAACGGCCCTTCCGGAGAGCCCCCGTTCGTCCAGCCGCTCCACTTCGCCTACGACCCGGAGCGCGGCGAGGCGATCACTCATCTCGCCCGCCCCAACCCCCTGTTGCCCGCGCTTGAGGCCGCCCCTCAGGTGGTCCTGAGCGTCGTCGACGACTACGTGTACGTCCCGGGCCCCTGGCAGGCCGAACCGGACGGCCCGGCCGAGCACGGCGTACCGACGAGCTTCTACGCGGCGGTCCAACTCCGTTGCACCGCGCACCTGGTGGACGACCCCGCCGAGATGGCACCCCTCCTCGATCACCAGGTCGGGCACTTCCAGCCCGAGGGCGGCTCGTCGCCGGTCGTCGCGGGCGGGCCGCCGTACGGACGGCTGTTGTCCGGTATCCGGGTGGTGCGGCTCGAAGTGACCGGTGTGCGGGCGAAGTTCAAGTACGCGGGGAAGCGGTCGGCCGCGGTCCAGGACCGGATCGCGGCGGGGCTCGTGGAGCGGGGCGGGCCTCGGGACGCCGTGGCCCGGGAGCATCTGCTGCGCCGGCGCCGGGAAGGCTGACGGGGTCTCTCCTCACCTCGGCAGGGGGTTGCCGGCCGTCGCCGTGCGTGCCTCCGTCACCGCCAGGCCCGTGACCGAGGCGAGCATCAGCAGGGTGCCGGCCAGGGTCGTGGGGGTCAGTGGTTCACCGAGCAGGGTGACGGCGAGGACGGCCGCGCTCACCGGTTCCAGGAGCATGATCACGGAGACGGTGGCGGACCGTACGACGGCCGCGGCCGCGAAGTAGAGGGCGTAGGCGAGGGCTGTCGGGACCGTCGCGATGTATCCGAGGAGCCACAGGACTTGGCCGGGCTGGGCGGTGTGCGGTACCAGCCCCTCGGCCAGGGCGAACGGGAGCACGCACAGGCAGGCGACCGCGAATGTCCCGACCGCCGTGGCGGACGCGTCGGTTCCGCCGTCGCGTCCCCAGCGTCGGGTCAGCAGGGTCATGGCCGAGCCGCCCGCCGCCGAGACGAGCGCGAGCAGCACACCCGACGGACGTACGGTCGCGGCCGGGCCCAGGAACAGGACGGCGAGGCCGGTGAGCGCGCCGCCCACGGCGACCGTGCCGCCGGCACCGAGCCGCTCGCCCAGGGTGAGCCGGGCACCGAGCGCGACGAGGACGGGTCCGGCGCCCAGCGTGACGACGGTGGCCACGACGAGCCCGGTGGCCGCGACGGCCGCGAAGTAGGCCGTCTGGAAGACGGCCAGCCCGAGCCCTGTCGTCACGGTGCGCAGTGCCTTGCGGCCGAGCGGTTCGGCTACGGCGGTGGGGCGCGCCCTCGGGCGACGGAGGAGCCGGACGGCGAGCAGCAGCGCGAAACCGGCCGCGCAGCGCCAGAAGGACAGGGCGAGGGGGCCGAGGTCACTGGCCCGGTAGACCAGGGAGGCGGCCGCGCCCGCGGTGCCCCAGGCGACTCCGGCGATGATCAGGTAGAGCAGGCCTCGCCCGACGGGCAGGCCGAGAGCGGTGTTCGACACGAGAGGTCTCCGCAGAGGTGCAGAAGTGCGACGAGGAACCCCTGTCGGCGGGGTCCATGGGCTTCTTCTGCGGGCAGCACCGTTCCGCCCGGCTCTGCCGGGCGTGGATTCCGGGGGCCCGCCTCAGGCGGCCGGCGGCGGAAGAACGAGGACGTTCCGGTGCATGATCGGGAGCCTAGGCGGCCGTTCCGCGGCGGGACAACTCCCTTTCGGGGCCGCCGCCGGCCACCGGCTCCTCGGAGCCCTTCGTGGGCGCGGAGGACTGCGCGATGAAGGCGCCCAGCAGGACCACCGCTCCCCCGACGATCTGCGGCGCGGAGAGGTGTTCGCCGAGCAGGACCCAGGCCAGGACGGTCGCGATGACCGCTTCGAGGCACGCCACGACGCCCGCGACCTGCGGGGAGAGGCGGCGGACGGAGACGACTCCGGTGACGTACGCCAGGACGGTGGCGATCAGCACGATCCAGGCGAGCAGGACGGCGGCCGGGACCGCGGTGCCGTTCATGTGGGCGTCGCCCTCGAGGATCGACCAGTCCATGGTCCAGGGGCGGGCCACAGCGGTGAGGACGAGGGCGCCGACGAGCAGGCCGTAGGCGATCACGCCGAGCGGGTCGGGGGCCTCGGTGCCGGCGTCGCTGCCCTGGTCGGACAGGACGAAGTAGCCGACCTGGCAGCAGGCGGCGGCGAGCGCGAGCAGCAGTCCCACGGCGTCGAAGCTCAGGCCCGCCCACACCTCGACGACACAGGCGAGTCCGCCGGCCGCGAGGACCACACCGAGCGCGGCGGCCCGGGTGACGGGACGCCGCTGCACGAACCGCACCCAGCCGAGCACGAGGGCGGGTGCGAGGTACTCCACGAGCAGGGCGACGCCGACGGGTATGCGGGAGATCGCGGCGAAGTAGCAGGCCTGGACACCGGCCACGGCGAGCAGCCCGAACCCGAGGAGCAGCGCGGGACGGCTGCGGACGAGCGCGCGGTGCCGTACGGCGAGGGGCAGCATCACGAGGGCCGCGCCGGCCACCCGCAGCCACACCACGTGCAGCGGATCGAGCCCCGCCTCGATCAGCGGCTTCGCCGCGACCCCGGACCCGCCGAAGGCCAGCGCGGACCCGAGCGCGAGGCCGAGCCCGACACCCTTGCCGCCACCCTTGCCACCGCCGGCCGCACTGCTCTCAGACGTATGCACGGGCACATGATGACAGCGGATGACATGAGCGTCACCCCCGTTTGCACCTGTCTCAGGAGATGGACGAGCCCCTTACCGGTGCGCTCGGCGAACCGGAGGGACGCGGACGGCTCGGCGGGCCGGGGGATACGGCGGCTCAGCGGGCCGGGGATACGTGCGGCTCGGCGGGCCGGGGACGCGTGCGGCTCGGCGGGCCGGGGACGCGTGCGGCTCGGCGGGCCGGGGACGCGTGCGGCTCAGCAGCCCGTCTCGCCGCCGCCCCCGACGTACTCCCCCGAGCGGCCCTCGATCCAGATCAGTACCTCGGGGGACTCGATGCCGGCGCGGTGGAGGACCTCGACGGCGCGGGACCCGGGGTCCGCGACGATCGTGGCGAGGAGGTCGATGCCGGACGCCAGGTCGTCGCCGCGGAGTTCGGCGCGCTCGCAGGCGTGTTCCAGGGCATCGGCGGCCAGGGGCGACCAGCCCTCCGCCGCGGCGATCACGGGGATCGCGCCGGAGTCCTCGACCGAGCCCTGCCAGCGGAGGCCGTAGCCGATGCTGCGCTGGACGAGGTAGCCGAGCAGTCGGGCGATCTGCGGGCCGTCGCCGAAGACGGCGCGTGCCTCGGAGTCCGACTCCAGGAGGCTGTGCAGCAGATGGGCCGTGTCGATCTGCCGGTCCCCGTCCCGCAGGGCCCGGCGGCGCGCACCGGTGACCACCGCTGCCAGCTCTGCACTGAGCCTGGCATCGTTGTCCGCGCGGTGGATTCCCTGCTCGTGGACCGACTGCCTGGGGATACGGGGTTGCACTCTCCTACCCCATCAGTCCCCCGCTTCGAGGGCATCCCCGGAGGGTTGCATTTCGTCGTCCCACACAAAGTGGACCCGGGGCGACGGAATCTCCTCCTTACGGATGAGATCACGCCCCTTGACCCCGAGAGGCGCGCGCCCGCCCGCCGCGCGCCCCGTACGCAACCGTCCCGCATCCGGCGTACGTCTTTCGCGAACATGGAGAGCAGGTGCTGGCTGGTGGCTCTGCCGGCGGTCGACGGCAGGCAGTACGTGTACCGGGTGTACGCCCCGGAGGACGCGCTGCTCGCCGACCTGTTCTGGGACGCGTGGCACTGTCACGACGAGAGCGCCCACCCGCGCGCGTGGGACCTGTTCGACGCGGCGGAGATACGGCGGGTGAGCTGAACCGCGCAAGTGGGCGCACACGCACAATTCCTGACGGTTCATCAGTATTGAATGTTGCGCCCCCTGCGGCTACGTTCCGCGACACCGTAGCCCGATACGAAGAGGTGGTCGCATGGCCGAAATCAGCGCGGAGGCACGCATCGAGGCCCCGGCCGAGAAGGTGTGGGCACAACTCACGGACTGGTCCGCGTACGGCGAGTGGAACGCGACCCACACCAACTTCCCCAAGGGCGGCCCGGAAGTCCTCGCGGTGGGCGGGACCTTCCAGGAGAACATGAAGCTGATGGGCTTCCCGGCCGAAGTCGATTGGACCATCGAGGAGTTGGAGCCGGCCCGCGTGCTGGCCATCCGCGGCAAGGGACCGATGGCGGTGAACGTCGCCACGCGCTACACGCTCACACCCGACGGCGATGCCACGACGGTCCGTATCGACGGCGAGTTCACGGGCGCGGCGGTGTCGTTGATGGCGGGCAAGCTGAAGGACTCGGGGACGGCCGCACTGAACGAATCGCTGCGCAAACTGGCCGGGCTGGTGGCCTGAGAAAAGCACCGGGACACCGCAGGAACGGGAACGCGCAAAGGGAAGACGCCCCACGGAAGCTCCGTGGGGCGCCTTGGCCTGCTGCCTCTTCCGGCGCCGGGGACATCAGTCCTCGTCGGCCAGGATCAGGTACAGCTTCTTGCGGGCGTCGTTGATGACGGTCAGCGCCTTCTCGCGCTGCTCCTTGCTGCCGGTCTTCCAGACCTGGCCGAAGGCCTCCATCAGACCGAAGCCGGCCTGGCGGATCTCGGTGAGGGCCTCCCAGTCGACACCTCGGGAAGCCTCTTCCCAGGGCGCGTCCGGACCTTCCTCGGCCGCGGTACGGCCGGCCTCGGTGAGGGCGAACAGCTTCTTGCCGCCCTCCGACTCACTGGCGATCAGGCCCTCGTCCTCCAGCATCTGCAGGGTGGGGTAGACCGAGCCGGGGCTCGGCTTCCACGCGCCGCCGCTGCGCTCGGCGATCTCCTGGATCATCTCGTAGCCGTGCATCGGCCGGTCCTTGAGGAGGGCGAGGATCGACGCGCGCACATCGCCGCGCCGCGCCCTGCCGCCCCTCGGGCCGCCGCGCCCTCGTCCACCCCAGGGCCCGGGACCGAAGCCCGGCCCGAAGCCAGGGCCACCGGGCCCACCCGGACCACCGGGCCCGAAGGGCCCAAAAGCCCCACGCCGCCCGTCAGGGCCACCCCGGCCGCGCCGGAAGGGGCCTTCCTGTCCATGTCCACGCTCGTATCCGTGGGTACGCATCGCAATCACTCCATTCCATCGTTGATCTGTCGCGATGCGTCAACGATATATCGGAACTGTTCGGCTGGCAAGCCCCTTCTTTATCGGTTGCCGTCGTACCGGTTGATCTGGTCTGCTTCCGGCGTTTCGAGTCGGACCAGTGGAAGAGCCTGCGAGCGATGACCATGCACGATGACCAAGTGGACGTGACCACCGAAATCGTCGCGACCTTGATCCGGGAGCAGTTCCCTCAGTGGAGCGGCGAGGCGATCCGTCCCCTGTCGTCGACCGGGACGGTCCACGCGATCTTCCGCGTCGGCAACGACCTCTCGGCGCGCTTCCCACTGCGTCCGGCCGATCCCGCCCAGGCGCTGGCGGTGCTGGAACAGGAAGCCCGGGCGAGCGCGGAACTGGCGCGGGTGTCCCGGTTCCCCGTCCCGGAACCCGTAGCCCTGGGGAAGCCCGGAGCGGGTTACCCCATGCCGTGGTCGGTCCAGACATGGCTGCCGGGGACGGTCGCCTCCGATGCCGACCCGAGTGGGTCGGACGCTTTCGCCGAGGACCTCGCGGTCTTCATCGCGGCCCTGCGGGACGCCGAGACGCGGGGGCGGCTGTTCGACGGCGACAATCGCGGCGGCGTTCTCGCGCACCACGACGACTGGATGGCGAAGTGCTTCGAGGAGAGCGAGGGGCTGCTCGACGTGCCCGAGCTGCGCCAAGTGTGGGGCCGCTTTCGGGAGTTGCCTCGCACGAGTCCCGACGTGATGAGCCATGGCGACCTGATTCCCGGCAACGTACTGGTCGCGGAAGACCGGCTGAGCGGCGTGCTCGACACCGGCGGCTTCGGCCCGGCCGACCCCGCGCTGGATCTGGTCAGTGCCTGGCACCTGTTGCAGCCGGGCCCGCGGGAAGTGCTCCGGCGGACACTCGCCTGTGACGATCTGGAGTGGGAGCGCGGCAAGGCATGGGCGTTCGAACAGGCGATGGGTCTCGTCTGGTACTACGTCGAGAGCAATCCGACGATGAGCGGCCTGGGGCGCCGGACACTCGACCGCATTCTGGAGTCGACGGAGTGATGCGGGCCCGTGCCGGTGATCACAGGCCGACGGAGTGCGGGTTTCAGCGGCGCCGCAGGCGTTTGTCGGTGATCGGCGGGGTGGGGTCGATGTAGAAGTCGTCGGGATTCACGTCGACGCCGGGCGGGACGATCTCGTCGATACGGTCGAGGATGTCGTCGCCGAGTTCCACGTCGGCCGCGGCGAGGAGGTCGGTCAGTTGCTCGGGGCGGCGCGGGCCGATGAGTACCGCGGTGACCGCCGGATGGGCCCGGACGAATGCGGTGGCCAGATGAGGCAGCGGCAGTCCGGCCTCGGCGGCCAGAGCGGTCAGTTTGCCCACGGCGTCGGCCTTGGCCTGAACACCCGGCTGGGTCAGGTCGAACATCTTCGCCCCCACGCCGGCGTTGCGATGCCCGGCGGTGGGATCCGCGCGGCCCGACAGCCAGCCGGAGTTGAGCGGACCGAAGGTCAGCACGCCCATGCCGTAGCGCTGGGCGGTGGGCAGCACCCGGCTCTCCACGCCACGGGTGAGGATCGAGTACGGCGGCTGCTCGGTGCGGAACCGGTGGTGGCCGCGGCGCTCGGCCGTCCACTGGGCCTCGACGATCTCCTCGGGTGAGAAGAACGAGCCGCCGATGGCACGGACCTTCCCGGCCCGGACCAGGTCCGACAGGGCGCCGAGGGTCTCGTCGATGTCGGTGTGCGGGTCGGGGCGGTGAAGCTGGTAGAGGTCGATGTGGTCGGTGTCCAGGCGGCGCAGGCTGTCCTCCACCGCGCGGCGGATCCAGCGGGCCGACCCGCCGCCCCGGTTCGGGTCCTCGCCCATCGCCAGCCCGAACTTGCTGGCCAGGACGATGTCGTCGCGACGGCCCTTGAGCGCCTTGCCCACGATCACCTCCGACTCGCCGCCGGAGTACACGTCGGCGGTGTCGACGAGGTTGATCCCGGCGTCCAGTGCCGTGTGGATCATGCGGACCGACTCGTCGTGGTCGGTGTTGCCCATCGCGCCGAACATCATCGCGCCGAGTGCGTACTCGCTCACCGACATGCCGGTGCCGCCGAGAATCCTGCGTTTCATCAGGGGTACCTCCAGGTGCGTGCTTGCTTTTCCACCAGTCGAGCACCGCTCGCGCCCGGGGCGGGAGACCCGCTCCGACCGGGGGTCCGACAGACCCCCTTCGGCGCATCTGCTCCCCAGGTCACCCGGTCTACGGTGGAGGCATGGCCCAGGAACCGAACAGCGAGCTGCGGGACTTCCTCCGTTCGCGCCGCGCGAAGATCACCCCCGAGGAGGCGGGCCTGGCACCCCAGCCCGGTGCCCGCCGCGTTCCGGGCCTGCGGCGCGAGGAGGTCGCCCAGCTCGCCGGCGTCAGCGTCGACTACTACATCCGGCTGGAGCGCGGACGCCACCTCAACGTCTCCGCATCCGTCCTGGACGCGATCGCCCGCGCCCTGCGCCTCAACGATCTGGAGCGCGACCACCTGTTCCGGATCGCCAGACCGGTCCGAACCCGTCCCCGCCCGCTGCCCGCGCAGCGCGTCCGCCCCGGTCTGCGACTGCTGCTCGACAGCCTCACCGACGTCCCCGCCCTCGTCTACGGCCGCCGCATGGACGTCCTGGCCGCCAACCGCCTCGCCCACGCCCTGTACACGGACTTCGAGGCCCTGCCCGCCCGCAGCCGCAACATGGCCCGCCTGGTCTTCCTCGACGACCACTACCGGACCCTGTACGCCGACTGGGAGGACGCCGCCCGCGGCATCGTCGCCTCACTTCGCCTGTACGCGGGACGTCACCCGCATGACCCCGCCCCGGCCGAACTCATCGGCGAACTCTCCGTCCAGGACGCGGACTTCCGCCACTGGTGGGCCGACCACGACGTGTTCCAGCGCACCCACGGCACCAAGCGCTTCCACCATCCCGTCGTCGGCGACCTCGTCCTCGGCTACGAGGCCTTCGCCCCCGCCGACGACTCCGAGCAGACCCTGGGCGTCTTCACCGCCGAACCAGGGTCCCCCTCCGCGGACGGCCTGAAGCTGTTGGGCGACTGGTCCCTGTCCCACCACGGCCATGACTGACAACAGCGGACAGGCGGGCTCCCTCCCTACACTCATCCGCGTGACCGAGCAGCCCTCCTACCTCACCGCGATCCGGGAGTCGTACGACACCGTCGCCGCCGACTACGCCCAACTCGTCAAGGAACCGGCCGAGTTGGACCCGATCTCCCGCGCGACGCTGGCCGCGTTCGCCGAGACCGTGCGGGCCTCCGACCTGGGGCCGGTGGCGGATCTGGGGTGCGGGCCCGGCAAGGTCACGGCGTATCTGGCAGGGCTCGGGGTGCCGGTCTTCGGCATCGATCTCTCCCCGAGGATGATCGAACTGGCCCGCCGCGCCCACCCGGGCCTGACCTTCACCGTGGGCTCGATGACAGCGGCGCCGATCGGGGACGACGAGCTCGGCGGCATCCTCGCCTACTACTCCACGCACCACACCCCGCCGGACCAACTGCCGGTCGTCTTCGCGGAGTTCCACCGCACCCTCGCTCCCGGCGGCCATCTGATGCTGGCCGGTCACGTGGGAGAGGGCCAACTCCGGCGCCCGACACAGGCGTACAGCGGCCACCCCGTCTCCTACGAGTCCCACCTGCTCCCACCGGACCGGATCGCCGAGCTGCTCGCCCGGGCCGGACTCACGCTCACCGGCCGGCTGATCCAGGAGCCGGTCGAGGGAGCGAAGCGGACCTACGCCACCTTCCTGGCCCGGAAGCCGGAACGCCCCGCCGGCACATCGGTCCACTGACCCCGAATTGGCCTTGGTCCGCGGCTCCACGCACCCTCTAGCGTCACGGCATGAGGATTCGCATCGTCGACGCGTTCACCGACCGCCCCTTCGCCGGCAATCCGGCCGGGGTGGTGCTTCTCGACGCCTTCCCGGCGGACGACGACTGGCTGCAGAAGGTCGCGATGGAGGTCAATCACGCCGAGACCGCCTTCGCGCACCAACTGCCCGAAGGCGGGGACGCCGACTGGGCGTTGCGGTGGTTCACGCCGGCGACCGAGGTCGCGCTGTGCGGGCACGCGACCCTCGCCACCGCCCATGTGCTGCACACCACCGGCGCCCACGAAGGGCCCGTCCGGTTCGCCACGCGGAGCGGTGTGCTCATCGCCACGCCGGCCGAGGACGGGTCGATCACCCTCGACTTCCCGACCGCCCCGCTCACCGCCGTCACGATCCCGGACGGGGTCGCCGAAGCCCTGGGCGCCGAGCCGCTCACGGCCTTCGACACCGGCCCGAACATCGGCGACCTTCTCGTCGAACTCGCCGACGAGAAGACGGTCGTGGGCCTGGCCCCCGATCACAAGGCCCTCGCCGCCCACTCCGAGCGCGGCATCATCGCCACCGCGCGGGCCGAAGACCCCACCCGGGGCTACGACTTCGTGTCCCGCTGCTTCTTCCCGAACGTCGGCATCGACGAGGACCCGGTCACCGGCAGCGCGCACACGGCGCTGGCTCCCTACTGGTCCGAGCGGCTCGGGAACGCGGTCCTCACCGGGCTGCAGGCCTCGCCCCGCTCCGGGCTCGTGCGTACCGAACTCCGGGGCGGGCGGACCCTGTTGACCGGGCGGGCGGTCACGGTCGTCGACGGCGAGTTGCTCGCCTGAGCCGCAACGGACCCGCCCCTCCCGGGACTTACGCCGTCGGCAGCCAGCCGACCTTCCCCGCCAGCAGCGCATAGCCGACGAACGCCCCGATGTCGAGCAGGGAATGCGCCACCACCAGGGGACCCACGCGGCCCCAACGGCGGTACAGGTAGACGAAGACCACGCCCATCACCATGTTGCCGACGAAGCCGCCGATGCCCTGGTAGAGGTGGTAGCTACCGCGCAGTACGGAACTGGCCACCAGCGCGGTGCCCGGCGTCCAGCCCAACTGGCCCAGCCTGCGCAGCAGATAGCCCACCACGATCACTTCTTCGAGGATCGCGTTCTGCATCGCGGAGAGGATCAGGACCGGGTACTTCCACCAGACGTCGGGCAGCGCCTCCGGCACCACCGTGAGGTTGAAGCCGAGGCCGCGGGCGGACAGGTAGAAAGCGATGCCGGTGCTGCCGATGACCGCCGCGATCGCAGCCCCGCGTCCCAGGTCGGGCCAGGGCCGGGTGCGGTCGAAGCCGATCGTGCGCAGGCTCTCGCCCTCCCGCAGGAGGAAGTGCGCGACGAGCGCGACGGGGACGAGTGCCGACGCGATCCCGAACAACTGCCAGGCGAGATCCAGCCAGGGACGGCCCGGCGCGGCAGAGGCGTTGAGGGTGGCGGCCTGATCCTTGAGGCCGCCCGGTTTCGTGACCGATCCGACAAAACTGATCAGGGCGGACACACCGCTCGCACCGAGCGAAAGCCCCAGAACGAGCAGTGCCTCGGACCGGAGAATCCGCCGTGTGGGCCGCTCCAGCGGAAAAGTTTCGGCCACCTGCCCTGCCTCCACCTGCGCACCTGCCTTCAGTTCGGAATTCCCGCCTCATGCCCATCTTCGTCCCGCTAGGGTCTCGAAAGAACTTACGAAGATCGTGCTCGACAGGCCGTTGGGGGAGACGGTGGCACGAGGTTCAACAGGGAGGGGCACCACCGTCATGGGACGTCACAGCTTGCCCGATCAGGACCGGGCGGGCGGCAGCGACCCCCGTCCTCGCGCGCGCCGCCGTACGGTGGCCATCGCCACGGTCCTCGTGCTGACCATCGCCGGCGGTACCGCCGTGGCGGTGCAGAGCGGGTTGCTCTCCTTCGGCTCCTCCTGCCGCAAGGACGCGGTACGGCTGAAGCTCGCCGCCTCCCCCGATCTGGCTCCCGCCCTGCGCGCGGCGGCCGGACAGGCCCGTGACCAGGGCATCACGTCCGACGGGCAGTGTCTGAACATCTCGGTGACCGCCCAGGAGTCGTACAAGTTCGCGGACACGCTCAAGGCGGGCAAGCACCCGGACGCACAGGTTTGGGTGCCCGACTCGGAGCTGTGGGTGAACGAGGTCTCGTCGGCCGCCGACAGCGCTGCCACGGAGGTGACCCCCGCGGGCAACGTGGCCTCCACGCCGGTCGGTGTGGCGATGGTCCCGGCCGCCGCGAAATCGCTGGGATGGCCGCAGAAGACGTACACCTGGCTGGATCTGGCCGGGGCCACCCTGACGGACGACTCGCTGAAGCTGGGCGCGGCCGATCCGGCGCGCAGCGCGACGGGGCTGCTGGCGCTGACGCAGTTGAGCACGGCCGCGGCGAAGGTCAAGGGCGGGGCCACGCAGGCGGCGGCGATGATGAAGACGTTGTCGCAGCGGATCTCGGACACCGACGGTCAGGTGCTGGACACCCTGCCGCGCGACTCCTCGGGCACCGAGCAGGGCAATCCGAAGCGCAACCAGGCGCTGGTGCTGAGCGAGCAGTCGGCGTTCGCGTACAACGCGTCGGCCGACGGCGGCGGGAGCCTGGACCTGTTCTATCCGAAGGACGGCTCCCCTCGGCTCGACTATCCGTACAACCTCGTCGACCAGGAGCGGCTGACGACCGACCAGAGCCGGGCCGCGATCCGGTTCCTGACCTATCTGGGCCAACCCGCGCAGCAGAAGCTCCTGGAGAAGTACGGCTTCCGCACGGACGACGAGTCCGCGCCGAAGGCCGTCGTCGCCCAGGCCGGCGGCAGCAGCCCGCAGCCGTACGCCGTGGCGGCGGCCGAGCCCGCCTCCGACGCGGCGCTCCAAGAGGCCCTGGGCACCTGGACGATCACGGTGCAGAGCGCGCGGATCACCACGGTCGTCGACGCGTCCGCCTCGATGTCGGAGAAGGTGCCGGGGACCGGCCAGTCGCGCATGGATGTCACGAAGGCCTCGCTGCTGCAGGCACTGGCCACGTTCACGCCCGAGGACGAGATCGGGCTGTGGGAGTTCTCGACGAAGCTCGACGGCAACAAGGACTACCGCGTCCTGGTGCCGACCGAGCGGCTCGGCGACCGCAAGGGCGACGGCACCCAACGGGACGCCCTGTCAGCGGCGTTCGGCTCGCTGAAGCCGGTGCCGGGCGGGGCGACCGGGCTCTACGACACCACGCTCGCCGCGTACAGGGCGGCCACGTCCTCTTATGTGAAAGGGAAGTTCAACGCGTTGGTCATCCTGACCGACGGGGTCAATCAGGACCCGGGCAGCATCTCCCGCACCGCCCTCGTCAGGCAGTTGAAGCAACTCGCCAGCCCTGAAAGGCCGGTGCCCCTCATCATGATCGCGGTGGGCCCGGAGGCCGACAAGGAGGAGGCCCGGCAGATCGCCGAGGCGACCGGCGGCTCGGGCCACGAGGTGAGCGACCCGGCACAGATCCAGTCGGTGATCCTCCAGGCCATCGTGGCCGCGGGCGCGTCGGGTGCGTCCGCCAACGCGGGCTGAAACAGGGTCAGTTCACCCCACCCCCCACGCCTCACCCCAGCGGCTCCGGCAGCCCCACCGGCCAGGTGTGGACCGGCTCCCCGAGGTGCATCAGCTCGCTGTAGCGGCGAGTGGTGGCGGCCAGCGCGGCTTCCCTCGTGTGGCCCTGTTCCAGTGCGCGGTGGAACGTGGCGGACTGCCAGGTCGCGCCGTTGGCCCGGCGCCGGCAGCGTTCGTCGATCACGCCCAAGTACAGGTCCCGGTCGGCCGGTTCGACCCCCCACGCGTCCAGACCGGCCTCCGCGAGCGGCAGCAGTTCGTCGCGTACGAGGGCCACCGCGTCGATCTCGTTGGTGCCGCCGAGCCGCCCGCGCCGGGGCCAGAGAAGGCGGGCGTCGATGCCGTGGCGGCATGCGGTGTCGAAGTTGGCGGCCGCCGCCTCGAAGGGCAGCCGGGTCCACACCGGCCGCGACTCCTCGGCGAGGGCGCGGACGACGCCGTAGTAGAAGGCGGTGTTGGCGATGACGTCGGTGACGGTGGGGCCGGCCGGCAGGACGCGGTTCTCGACGCGGAGGTGCGGGACGCCGTCGGCGATGCCGTAGACCGGGCGGTTCCAGCGGTACACCGTGCCGTTGTGCAGGACGAGTTCGGCGAGGGTGGGGATGCCGCCGGCGTCGAGCACGTCGAGGGGTTCCTCGTCGTCGTGGATGGGGAGCAGGGGCGGGAAGTAGCGCAGGTTCTCCTCGAAGAGCTCGTACGCCGAGGTGACCCAGCGCTCGCCGAACCAGGTGCGGGGGCGGACGCCCTGGGCCTGGAGTTCGGGCGGGCGGGTGTCGGTGGCCTGCTGGAAGAGCGGGGGGCGGGACTCGTGCCACAGCTCACGGCCGAACAGGAAGGGCGAGTTGGCGCCCACGGCGACCTGGACGGCGGCGACGGCCTGGGCCGCGTTCCACACGTCCGCGAAGCGGTCGGGGGTGACCTGGAGGTGCAACTGCACGGAGGTGCAGGCGGCCTCGGGCGCGATGGAGCCCGAGGTGCACGTGAGGTGCTCGACGCCTTCGATGTCGAGGACGAAATCCTCGCCGCGGGCGGCCACGATCTGATCGTTCAGCAGGGTGTAGCGGTCGACCGCGGAGAGGTTGGAGGAGACCAGGTCGTCCCGGTCGAGTGTCGGCAGAATGCCGATCATCAGTATTCCGGCGTCGACCTCGCCGGCTTTCCGGTGGGCATATGCCAGTGACGTGCGGATCTCCTCGGCTAGCCGGTCGAATACCCGGCCGTCCAATCGATGTGGGGCAATGTTGACTTCCAGATTGAACATGGCGAGTTCTGTTTGGAAATCTCGGCTCGCGATGCGTTCCAGTACTTGCCCATTCAGCATTTTCGGCATGCCGTCGGAGCCGACGAGGTTCAGTTCGATCTCCAGCCCCATGAGGTTCCTGGGGCGGTCGAACCGCTTCTCGGCCAGCAGCCGCTCCAGTCCCGTCAGACAGCGCCGCAGCTTGGCGCGGTAGCGTTGCCGGTCGGCCAGTTCGAACGGCCCTGCCACGACCTTCTCACCCATCGAAGCGTCACCTCCTCGTCCCTGGGTCAGGAAGGATGATGCCCAGACCTGGCGATCGATAACGTCCCCGTACCGGCCCGGGGCCAGCTACTCTGGTCGGACGTGACCCGCGGCACATTCGCGAGGCATGCGGCACATGCAGTTCCGTCCGCAATGAAGACCTCGTGAAAAACGCCGACGACAATTGGCCGACCCCATCGGAGACATATCCCGAGGTCATCGCCGCGGAGCCGGTTCGGAACCGGGATGATTCCCGTGAATCCCTGGCCGAATAGGCCCTTGTTGTTCATACGGGAAACGGTTAGATGAAACATCGTCTGAACACGTGTCGTATAAACTCCGCGAACAAGGCAGAAGGTTGGCGCCCACGGTCCCGGAACCTGCCGTCGAGGTGACGTGCGGCAGGCCCTACCCATGTGCACGGAACCCGGCCCCGGCCTCCCTGACCCCGAGAGCTGACAGCGCCGTCCGCCCCCGCCCCGCCCTCGTGCCACCAGTGCCTGTCGAATGAGAGGCGACCCACCATGCCGCTGCATGTCCCCCCGGCTCCCGCGCCCGCCCTGCGCTCCGTTCTCACGGCACTCGGTTCCCCCACCGCAGTCCGCGAGGCCCGAACCCCGTCCCTGCGCGCGGCCCAGGGGCCGGCAACACCCGAACTCCCGCTGCCCCTCCATGTGTTGGAGCGCGTCACCGCGGAGGGGACGGCGGTCACCCGGCTGGCCGGGTGGCGTTTCCTGATCCGCTGCGGTGACCGCGCGGTGGCCGCGGCCGAGACCATGCTGACCCCCGACGGCTGGGCGTTCTCGCACTTCTTCGAGGGCCCGTACATCGCCTCCACCGAGCGCGCGCTGCGCCAGGCCGAGAACATGAAGGGCGCCCACCAGCCGCGCCTCCTCTCCGTGCCCGGCCTCTACATGCTGACACTCTGGCTGCACGGCGACCCCACCGCGGACGGCGCCGACGGCCACCCCGTCGCGTCCGATCTGCTGGTCCCGCTGGCCCCGGCACCGCCCGGCATCGCGGCCCACCGACCGCACCGGGTCGCCGAGTTGCTGCCGCTGCTGACCCATCGGGTGACTCCCGCGCCGCTGCTCGGTTCGCCCGCCTGACTTTCCCTCGCCGTCACTCTCGTACCCCGTCACCGAATTCCCGGCGGCGGGGTACGATCGCGTTTCCGGCCCTTTCACGCTCGTAACGCTCGTCCGAGCACGAAATAGCTCGTACGAGCCGGGAATTGGGATGAACCGTCCGCGCGGGTGATGCGTCTTGAACCTGTGAGAAGCGGTGCTGCTAAATCCCTGCGGATTGACGTCCATGGGGCAACACTGGGTTCGGACCGACTCAACACCACGGGGGACGGACATGACCACAACAGAGCGAGAGATCCCACCAATGTGCAAGCACCAGCCACCGTGTCCCACAGCCGAATCCGCCGACCGGGAGTCCGCCCGCCTCATGGCGCACCACCCGGAACAGGGCTGGAGCCTGCTGTGCAATGGCGTTCTCCTGTTCGAGGACACCGGTGAGCTCCTGCCCGACGGCCAGATCATCGCCCCACACCGTCAGGTGATGACTGCCGCTTGAGCATTTCAAGAACATGAGGGGCCGGCCGCACACACGAGGTGCGCACCGGCCCCGACGCATTTCCGGGGTCAATCACCCTCCGTAGTCGGCCGCTTTCCCAGCGCCTCCTCATAGTCGAACCAGTCGAAGTCCGCCTCACCCTCGGCGACATACATGCCGATCACCCGTCCGGTGAATCCCCCCGCCACCTGCGTGGACAGATAGCGTCCGTCCAACTTCGCCATTTCCACGGCACCTTGAGGGCCCTCCACCGAAAAGGCGAGGGTGTCGGGGCCGCGCGTGCCGACGCCCGCCGTACCGATGTCGACGGCCAGAGTGACCGGCCCTGGCGGCACGGGTTGCTCCGCGACCGCCTGCCGCACCGGGCCGATCCGCGCCACCACACTCGCCACTCCCCCGGCGACCTCCACGTCGTAGTGATGCGCCTCGTCCATGCGGACGGACAGGCCGGCGCGTCCGGAGCCGGGGTCGAGCCGGACCGTCGCGCGGCAGTCGGGGTGCTGCTGTCGGCGTCCGAGGAACACCCGACCCGCCTCACCGCGCAGCGTCAGCCAGCCCGGCCGCTCGGTCAGCGACCAACTGTCGTCCCGCCTGCCGCGCGGGGAGATCCAGGAGGCGGCGAGGGTCGGGGCGTCGAAGTCGTCGCGTACCGGCGGGAGTTGGACGGGGTGCCAGGCCGCCGGAGCCGGGTGCCGTTCCTGTACGGGGCCGACCCGGGGCCAGCCGTCCACCCATTCCACCGGGGTCAGGAACGTCTCGCGGCCCAGGACGTGGAAGCCGGGGAACCAGCCCCGGGGGCGGGTGCCGAGCAGCACCATCCACCAGGTGCCGTCGGGGGCCGTGACCAGGTCGGCGTGGCCGGTGCTCTGGATGGGGAGGTCCGTGCTGCGGTGGGAGAGGATCGGGTTGGCAGGGGCCGGTTCGTAGGGGCCGCGCGGGGAGCGGGCGCGGGCGATCGAGACGCTGTGGCCGTGTGCGGTGCCGCCCTCGGCCACCATCAGGTACCACCAGTCGCCGACGCGGTAGAGGTGCGGGGCCTCCGGGTGCTGGAGTCCCGTGCCGGACCAGACGGGGAGCGGGCCCTCCAGGAGCTTGCCGGTCGCCGGGTCGATACGGGCGACCTTCACCCCGGCCACCGCGCACCAGCAGGTGCCGTCGTCGTCCCAGGCCAGGTCGGGGTCGATGCCGGGCATGTCGACGAGTACCGGGTCCGACCAGGGGCCCTCGGGCCGGTCGGCGGTGACGAGGAAGTTGCCCTTGCCGCCCACGTCGGTGGTGATCAGGTGGAAGCGGCCGTCGTGGTGGCGGAGGGTCGGGGCGTAGATGCCCGCCGAGGCCGGGGTGTCGTCCGGCAGGTCCAACTGGCTTGGTCTGTCGAGTACGTTGCCGATCTGGCGCCAGTGCACCAGGTCCCGGCTGTGGAAGAGCGGGACCCCCGGGAAGTACTCGAAGCTGGAGCACGCGAGGTAGTAGTCCTCGCCGACCCGGCACACGCTGGGGTCGGGATGGAAGCCGCCGATGACAGGGTTGTCGTAGGTCCGCATGTGTCCCCGCTTCTCCGTCCGGCCCGCCTTCGAAAGTTTCGGGCCGATGGGCGAACATTACGGAGCGGGACTGTAGGTGGCTCCTGAGGTGTCGGCAAGGTCCTGGGCGGGGGCGAGTCGGAGGCTGAGCACCATCGTGAGGCCGCCGCCGGGGGTGTCCTCGGCGCCGAGTGTGCCGCCGAGGGCCTCGGTGAAGCCGCGGGCGACAGCGAGGCCGAGGCCCACTCCGGCGCCGCGCGGGGCGTCGCCGTAGCGCTGGAAGGGTTCGAAGATGCGGTTCTTGGCCGCGTCGGGGACGCCGGGGCCGCGGTCGATCACCCGTATCTCGACGCGGTCGGCGATGGCACTCGCCTTGACCAGTACGGGAGTTCGCTCCGGGCTGTACTTGACCGCGTTCTCGACGATGTTGGCGACCGCGCGTTCCAGCAGGCCCTTGTCGACGGGGACCATGGGCAGGCTCTCCGGGATGTCGAGTTCGACGCTGTCCTCGGGGACCCCGCCCAGCGCCATCGGGACCACCTCGTCCAGGTCGACCTCGCGGATGATCGGGGTGACCGTGCCGGTCTGCAGGCGGGACATGTCGAGGAGGTTCCCGACGAGGTTGTCGAGGCGGTCGGCGCCGTCCTCGATGCCGGCCAGGAGTTCCGCCCGGTCCTCGTCCGACCAGGCGACGTCCTCGGAACGGAGCGAGGAGACGGCCGCCTTGATGCCTGCCAGCGGGGTGCGCAGGTCGTGGCTCACGGCGGCGAGGAGTGCCGTGCGGATGCGGTTGCCCTCGGCCAACGCCCGTGCCTGGTCGGCCTCTTCGCGGAGGCGACGGCGGTCCAGGACCACGGCGGCCTGCGCTGCGAAGGCGGCCAGGACGCGGCGGTCCTCGGCCGGCAGGACCCGGCCGGAGAGGGCGAGGGCCATGTGGTCGCCCACCGGTACGTCGACGTCCGCGTCCTCCGGGTTCTGGCAGGGGCGGGGGCCCACGCTGCCCGCGCAGGTCCAGGGTTCGACGTCGCTCGCGCGCTCCAGCAGGGCGGCGGACTCCATGCCGAAGGTCTCCCGGACCCGTTCCAGGAGCGCCTCCAGGCTGGTCTCGCCGCGCAGCACATTGCCCGCGAGGAAGGACAGGATCTCCGACTCGGCGCGCAGCCGGGCCGCTTGGTGCGTGCGCCTCGCGGCCAGGTCGACCACCGAAGCGACCGACACCGCCACGGCCACGAAGATCGCGATGGCGACGATGTTCTTGGGGTCGGCGATGGTGAAGGTGTGCACGGGCGGGGTGAAGTACCAGTTGAGCAGCAGCGATCCGACCGCCGCCGAGGCCAGTGCGGGGAAGAGTCCGCCGAGCAGGGCCGCCGCCACGGTCAGGGACAGGAACAGCAACATGTCGTTGGCCAGGCCCACTTCGGGGGCGACACCGCTCAACAGCCAGGTCAGCAGCAGCGGTCCGCCGATTCCGGCCAGCCAGCCCCAGACGATACGGGCCCGCCCGAGCCGCGCGCCCCGGTTCACGGGCAGTCCGCGCCCCTTGCCCGCCTCGTCGTGGGTGATGAGGTGGACGTCGAGATCGGGACCGGACTCACGGGCGACCGTCGAGCCGACGCCGGGCCCGAAGACGTACTGCCAGCCCTTGCGGCGGGAGACACCGAGGACGATCTGGGTGGCGTTCACCCCGCGCGCGAAGTCCAGCAGGGCCACCGGGATGTCCTCGCCGACGACTTGGTGGAAGGTGCCGCCCAAGTCCTCGACCAGGGTGCGCTGTTGGGCGAGCTCCTTCGGGGAGGCGGAGGTCAGGCCGTCGCTGCGGGAGATGTAGACCGCCAACACCTCGCCTCCCGCGCCCTTTTCGGCGAGGCGCGCGGCCCGGCGGATCAGGGTGCGGCCCTCGGGTCCACCGGTCAGGCCGACGACGATCCGCTCGCGCGAGCCCCAGATCGCCGAGACGCGGTGTTCGCTGCGGTACTCCTGGAGGTAGGCGTCGACCCGGTCGGCGAGCCAGAGCAGCGCCAACTCCCGCAGGGCGGTGAGGTTTCCGGGGCGGAAGTAGTTGGAGAGGGCGGCGTCGACCTTGTCGGGCTTGTAGATGTTGCCGTGGGCCATCCGGCGCCGTAGCGCGGGTGGTGACATGTCGACGAGTTCGACCTGGTCGGCCCGGCGGACTACCTCGTCCGGGACGGTCTCCTGCTGCCGTACGCCGGTGATGGACTCGACGATGTCGCCCAGGGACTCCAGGTGTTGGATGTTGACGGTCGAGATCACGTCGATGCCGGCCGCCAGCAGCTCTTCGATGTCCTGCCAGCGCTTGGCGTTGCGGGAGCCGGGGATGTTGGTGTGCGGCAGCTCGTCGACGAGGGCCACCTCGGGGTGGCGGGCGAGGACCGCGTCGACGTCCATCTCGGTGAACGTCGTGTCCCGGTAGGCGAGTTCGCGGCGCGGGATCTCCTCCAGGCCGTGCAGCATCACCTCGGTGCGCGGCCGGTTGTGGTGCTCGACGAAGGCGACCACGCAGTCGGTGCCCCGCTCGATTCGGCGGTGTGCCTCGGACAGCATCGCGTACGTCTTGCCGACGCCCGGTGCCGCGCCGAGGTAGATCCGGAGCTTGCCGCGTCCCATGTCATCCTTCGAAGCGGTAGCCCATGCCGGGCTCGGTGATCAGATAGCGGGGGCTCGACGGGTCCCCCTCCAACTTCCTTCTCAACTGGGCCATATAGACCCGCAGATAGTTGGTCTTGTTGCTCTGGGTCACCCCCCACACCTCCTGCAACAGGTACTTCTGGGTGACCAGCCGGCCCGGGTTGGTGATCAGGATCTCCAGCAGATGCCACTCGGTGGGGGTGAGCCGGATGTCGTGTCCGTCGCGGGTGGCCTTCTTGGCGAGCAGGTCGATGGTGAAGTCGTCGGTGGTGACGAGGGTGGTCGTCGGGGCGAGCGGCACGTCCTCGACGCGGCGGACGGCGGCCCGTAGCCGGGCGAGGAGTTCGTCCATGCTGAACGGCTTGGTGATGTAGTCGTCGGCGCCCGCGTCGAGGGCGGCGACCTTCTCGTCGGAGGCCTGCCGGGCGGACAGCACCAGGATCGGGACCCGGGTCCAGCCGCGCAGCGCCTTGATGACGTCGACGCCGTCCATGTCGGGCAGCCCGAGGTCGAGCATCACGACGTCCGGCTGCCGCGCGGCCGCGAGCCGGAGCGCGGTGGCTCCGTCGGGGGCGGCGTCGACGCCGTACTGGCGGGCCTGCATGTTGATCACGAGGGCCCGTACGAGCTGCGGGTCGTCCTCCACCACCAACACCCGTGTCATGGGGGTGTGCCTTTCGTGTGGTCCCTGGCATGGCACCGGGAGTCGGCGGTGCCGGGATCCCTCCCGGGCCGCCGACTCCCCTGCCGGTCGCGTAACGCCATCAGCTCTTCGTCACAAGGGACTTGAGCGCGATGTTGAGCTCCAGCACGTTCACCGTCGGCTCACCGATGAAGCCGAGGGTGCGGCCGTCGGTGTGGTCGTCCACCAGCTTCCGCACCTGGGTGACGGTCAGGCCGTTCTTCTCGGCGATGCGGTGGACCTGGAGGTCCGCGTACGCCAGGGAGATGTCCGGGTCGAGACCGGAGCCGGAGGAGGTGACGGCGTCGGCGGGCACCTGGGACGCCTTGACCGTGTAGCCGGGCACCGAGTTGTCCTTGACGACGGCGGCCTTGGCGTCCTTGACCTGCTGGACGAGGACCTTGCTGTCGGCGGAGAGGTTGGTGGCGCCGGACAGGATCAACGAGTACTGCGTGTTGATGCTGTTGGTGCCGAGACCGTTCTGCGGGCGGCCCTGGAACCACTTCAGATCCGGATCCGGGGTCTCCTGGCCCTTCTTCAACGGCAGGTTGTACGACTGCCCGATCAGGGACGAGCCGACGACCTTGCCGTCCGCCTTGATCTCCGAGCCGTTCGCCTTGCCGGGGAAGACCGCCTGGGCGATGCCGGTGACGACCAGCGGGTAGATGACGCCCGTCACCAGGGTCAGCACGAGCAGGGCGCGCAGGCCCGCCCAGAGCAACCGGGCTGTGTTGGATACCGAGTTGTTCATAGCCGATCAGCACGCTTTCAAAAAGTTACAGCCCGGGGATGAGGGAGATGAGGAGGTCGATGATCTTGATGCCGATGAAGGGCGCGATCAGCCCGCCGATGCCGTAGATCGTCAGGTTGCGGCGCAGCATCTTGTCGGCGCTGACCGGCCGGTACTGCACACCCCGCAGGGAGAGCGGCACGAGCGCGATGATGACCAGCGCGTTGAAGATGACCGCCGACAGGATGGCGGAGTCCGGTGAGGACAGGCCCATCACGTTGAGCTTGTCCAGGCCCGGGTAGACGGCCGCGAACAGCGCCGGGATGATCGCGAAGTACTTCGCTACGTCGTTGGCGATCGAGAACGTCGTCAACGCGCCCCGGGTGATGAGGAGTTGCTTGCCGATCTCGACGATCTCGATGAGCTTGGTCGGGTTCGAGTCGAGGTCGACCATGTTGCCGGCCTCCTTCGCGGCCGACGTGCCGGTGTTCATCGCGACGCCGACGTCCGCCTGGGCCAGCGCGGGCGCGTCGTTCGTGCCGTCGCCGGTCATCGCGACCAGCTTGCCGCCGGCCTGCTCGCGCTTGATGAGCGCCATCTTGTCCTCGGGAGTGGCCTCCGCGAGGAAGTCGTCGACGCCGGCCTCGTCCGCGATCGCCTTGGCGGTCAGCGGGTTGTCGCCCGTGATCATGATGGTCTTGATGCCCATGCGGCGCAGCTCGTCGAACCGCTCGCGCATGCCCGCCTTGACGACGTCCTTGAGGTGGATGACGCCCAACACCCGTGCGCCTTCGGTGTCTTCGACGGCGACGAGCAGCGGGGTGCCGCCGGCCGCGGAGATCCGGTCGGTGAGCGCGCCGGCGTCCTCGGACACCTCGCCGCCCCGCTCCCGGACCCAGGTGACGACCGAACCGGCCGCGCCCTTGCGGATCTTGCGCCCGTCGACGTCCACGCCCGACATACGGGTCTGGGCGGTGAAGGCGATCCACTCGGCGTGGGCCAACTCGCCCTGGTGGCGCTCGCGCAGGCCGTACTTCTCCTTCGCCAGGACGACGATGGAGCGGCCCTCGGGCGTCTCGTCGGCCAGCGAGGAGAGCTGGGCGGCGTCGGCGAGTTCGGCCTCGGTGGTGCCGGGGACGGGCACGAACTCGGAGGCCTGGCGGTTGCCGAGGGTGATGGTGCCGGTCTTGTCGAGCAGCAGCGTCGAGACGTCGCCCGCGGCCTCGACTGCCCTGCCGGACATGGCCAGTACGTTGCGCTGCACCAGCCGGTCCATGCCCGCGATGCCGATCGCGGAGAGCAGCGCGCCGATCGTGGTCGGGATCAGACAGACCAGCAGGGCCACCAGCACGATCAACGTGAGGTGCGTGCCCGCGTAGTCCGCGAACGGCGGCAGGGTCGCCACCGCGAGCAGGAAGACGATGGTGAGGGACGCCAACAGGATGTTCAGGGCGATCTCGTTGGGCGTCTTCTGCCGGGCGGCGCCCTCGACCAGGGCGATCATCCGGTCGATGAAAGTCTCGCCGGGCTTCGTCGTGATCTTGATGACGATACGGTCGGAGAGGACCTTCGTACCGCCGGTGACGGCCGAACGGTCGCCGCCGGACTCGCGGATGACGGGCGCGGACTCACCGGTGATGGCCGACTCGTCGACACTCGCCACGCCCTCCACGACGTCACCGTCGCCGGGGATGATGTCGCCCGCCTCGCACACGACCAGGTCGCCGATGCGGAGTTCGGTGCCGGGGACCTGTTCCTCGACGGTGCCGTTGAGCCGTCGGGCCACCGTGTCGGTCTTGGCCTTGCGCAGGGTGTCGGCCTGCGCCTTGCCGCGGCCCTCGGCGACGGCCTCCGCGAGGTTGGCGAAGATGACGGTCAGCCACAGCCAGGCGCTGATCGCCCAACCGAACCAGTCGCCAGGGTCCTTGAAGGAGAAGATCGTGGTCAGCACGGACCCGATCCACACCACGAACATGACGGGCGACTTGACCATCACCCGCGGGTCGAGCTTGCGGCAGGCGTCGGGCAGGGACTTGATCAGTTGCTTCGGGTCGAACAGACCCGCGCCGACACGTCCCTCTTCCTTGTGACCGGTCGGCACATCGCTGTGCGGCGCCCTGGTCGGAGTGGCTGTGGACATCGAGTCCTCTTGGTTGTCTGTGCGGGTGCTCATGACGCCAGCCCCTCGGCCAGCGGTCCCAGCGCCAGCGCCGGGAAGTAGGTCAGACCGGTGATGATGAGGATCGCGCCCACCAACAGGCCGGTGAACAGCGGCTTTTCGGTGCGCAGGGTGCCCGCCGTCGCCGGGACCGGCTTCTGCTCGGCGAGCGAACCGGCCAGCGCCAGCACGAACACCATCGGCAGGAAGCGGCCGAGGACCATCGCGAGTCCGGTCATGGTGTTGAACCAGTCGGTGTTCGCGTTCAGGCCTGCGAAGGCGGAGCCGTTGTTGTTGGCGGCGGAGGTGAAGGCGTACAGCACCTCGGAGAAGCCGTGCGCGCCGGAGTTCAGCATGGAGTGCGGCGGGGTCGGCAGCGCCATGGAAGCGGCTGCGAAGATCAGCACCAGGGCCGGGGTGATCAGGATGTAGCAGGCCGCGAGCTTCATCTCGCGGGTGCCGATCTTCTTGCCCAGGTACTCGGGCGTACGGCCGACCATCAGTCCGGCGATGAACACCGCGATGACCGCCATGATCAGCATTCCGTAGAGGCCGGAGCCGGTACCACCGGGTGCGATCTCGCCCAACTGCATGCCCAGGATGGTGATTCCGCCGCCGAGCCCGGTGAACGAGGAGTGGAAGGAGTCCACCGCGCCCGTCGAGGTCAGCGTCGTCGACACCGCGAAGATCGAGGAGGCGCCGACACCGATCCGGGTCTCCTTGCCCTCCATCGCACCGCCGGCGGCCTGGAGCGCCGCGCCGTGGTGGGCGAACTCGGTCCACATCATGAGGGCCACGAAGCCGACCCAGATGGTGGCCATGGTGGCGAGGATCGCGTAGCCCTGCTTGATCGAGCCGACCATCACGCCGAAGGTGCGGGTCAGCGCGAACGGGATCACCAGCAGCAGGAAGATCTCGAAGAGGTTCGTGAACGGGGTCGGGTTCTCGAAGGGGTGGGCGGAGTTGGCGTTGAAGTAACCGCCACCGTTGGTGCCGAACTCCTTGATCGCCTCCTGCGAGGCGACCGCACCGCCGTTCCACTGCTGGTGGCCGCCCATGAACTGACCGACCTCGTGAATGCCGGAGAAGTTCTGGATCGCACCGCAGGCGACGAGCACGAGCGCGGCGATGATCGAGCCGGGCACCAGGATGCGGATGACACCGCGCACCAAGTCGGCCCAGAAGTTGCCGAGTTCACCGGTACGGGAGCGCGCGAAGCCGCGTACGAGAGCCACCGCGACGGCGATGCCGACGGCCGCGGAGACGAAGTTCTGCACGGCCAGGCCGGCGGTCTGCACGACGTGACCCATGGTCTGCTCGCCGTAGTACGACTGCCAGTTGGTGTTCGTCACGAACGACACGGCCGTGTTGAACGACTGCGCCGGGTTGACCGAGGAGAAGCCCAGCGAGCCGGGCAGGATCCCTTGGATGCGCTGGAGCAGATAGAGGAAGAGAACACCGACCGCCGAGAAGGCGAGCACGCCGCGCAGATACGCGGGCCAGCGCATCTCGGTGTTCGGGTCGGCACCGATGCCCTTGTAGATCCACTTCTCGACACGCCAGTGCTTGTCGGAGGAGTAGACCCTGGCCATGTAGTTGCCGAGGGGGACGTAGGCGAGCGCCAGCGCCGCTATCAGGGCGATGAGCTGGAGCACACCGGCAAGGACGGGACCCATACGCTGCTCAGAACCTCTCCGGGAAGATCAGGGCGAGGACGAGATAGCCCAGCAGGGCGACGGCCACGACGAGGCCGACGATGTTCTCGGCGGTCACAGCTTCGTCACCCCCTTGGCGACGAGGGCCACCAGCGCGAAGACCGCGATCGTGGTGACGACGAAGGCCAGATCGGCCATCGTGAGCTCCTGGAATGAGGTTCGGATGGAACGGACGCTTAGAGGTAACCGCGCCCGTGACCGGATATGGCCACCGTTGACGGGTCCCTTACGGCGGCGCATACGCCTTTGACGCGACTCTTACGGCGGGGCGGGGCTTCGGCCCGCGAGCGGGGTTCTACGGCGGTGTGGGGCGCCGGCCCGCGAGCGGTTCTCGGCGGCGGCGGTGCCGGCTCGCGGGCGGTTTCACGGCGGCGTTGACACCCTGCCGCAGGCGGATCCACGGCGCCGCCGGCACCGGTCCACAGCCGGATCTACAACGACACTGGTGCCGGCCCGGGGGCGGTTCTTCGGCGGCGCTGACGCCCGACCGCAGACGGATCTACGACAGCGCCGGCGCCGGCCCGCGGCGGGTCTGAGCCGAACGTCGGCACCGACCCGCAGGCGTTCTACGCCGACGCGGCACCGACCCACGAGCGGCTTTGCACCGACGCCGTGCGGCAAGCGCAGGGGCAGGCGCGAGCGCCGCACCCCGGCGGCGAAACAGTGCGCCCGCACCACACCCCCCGCGTCAGAACAGCCGGAATCTCAGCCGGCAGATCACCGCGTCCGTGTCCCGTCGTACGGCATGGGCGACGACGGCCCCGCGCTGGTTCTGCAGCAGTCTCTGCCACAGCCGGACGGGCTCCACCTCGGCGATCAGGACGGTGACGCGGGTGTCCGGTTCCGACGCCGACACGTCGCGTACGTACGCGGCGATCGGGCGGCCCAGTGTGCGGCGTTCGCAGGTGAGGCGGACCAGGGGGACGCCGGGGTCCCATTGGGCCCAGGCGCGTTCCAGGGCGTGGAGGTGGGCCCGGTCCTCGGGGTCGGGGTAGCAGACGGTCACGGCGCGGACCTCGTCGCCGAGGGAGGCGGCGGCCGTCAGCGCCTCGGAGGTGAGCCGGGTGAGGGAGGAGACGGGCACGATCACTACGGACCGGTCGCGGTGCGGCGGTTCCGGGACACGGCCGAGGCCGAGCCGTTCGCCGATGTGCGCGTAGGCGCGGTGCACGGTCTCGAAGGCGAGCACGAGCAGCGGCAGGGTGATCACGATCAGCCAGGCGCCCTCCTCGAACTTGCTCGCGGTGACGACGATCGCCGCGACACCGGTGAGGATCGCGCCGAAGCCGTTCAGCAGGGCCTTGCCGCGCCAGCCGGTGCCGCGCTCGCCGCGCCAGTGCCGGACCATGCCGACCTGGGCGACGGTGAAGCCGACGAAGACGCCGATCGCGAAGAGCGGCACGAGGGTGTTGGTGTCGCCGCCGGAGAAGACCAGCAGGACGGCCGAGACCGCGGCCAGCGCGAGCACGCCGTGCCGGTGCACCTGGCGGTCGGCCTTGAGGGCGAAGACGTGCGGGAGGTAGTTGTCACGGGCGAGCAGCTTCAGCAGCACCGGCAGCCCGCCGAAGGACGTGTTCGCGGACAGGGCGAGCAGGATCATCGTCGCGAACTGGATGACGTAGAAAGCCCAGTTGTGGCCGAGGGAGGCGTCCGCGAGCTGGGCGAGGACGGTGACTCCCTGGACGGGCTGGAGGTGGAAGCGGGAGATCAGGACGGACAGGCCGATCAGCATCACGCCGAGCACCGCGCCGAGGGCGACCTCCGCGCGCTGGGCCCGCTTCACGCGGGGTGTGCGGAAGGAGGGCACGGCGTTGGCGATGGCCTCGACGCCGGTGAGGGCGCTGCACCCGGAGGCGAAAGCTTTCAGCAGGAGCAGCACGCCGACGCTTGTGGCGTTGCCGGTCACCACGGACTCGCTGTTGACCCGGTTCACAGGCCCATCGCGGAAAAGGCCGACCACAATGAGGACGAAGATCGAGCCGACGAACACGACGGTCGGCACGATGAACACCCGCGCCGACTCGGCGATCCCGCGCAGGTTCACACCTGTGAGCAGTGTCAACACCGCCAGGCAGAGCCACAGCCGTTCACCGTAGAGCGAGGGGAAAGCGGAGGTGAGCGCCGCGACTCCGGCGGTCACGGCCACGGCCACGTTCAGGACGTAGTCGAGCACCAGCGAGCCCGCCGCCACCAGACTCGTCCGCGCGCCCAGGTGGGTCTTCGCCACCGCGTACGAACCGCCGCCGTCCGGGAAGGCCGCGATGACCTGCCGGTACGACGCGACGAGCACCGCGAGCAGGGCGGCGATGGCGAGCGTGACCGGCAGGGTGAAGCCGAGCCCGTGCGCACCGGCGGCGGCCAGCACGAGGACGATCGCCTCGGGACCGTAGGCGACCGACGCCATGGCGTCCAGGGAGAGGGCGGCGAACCCGGCGAGGGCGGTCAGCCGATGGCGTTCGCCGGTATCCGGGGGCTCCTCGTCGGCTGGCGTCTCGCCCGGCTGGACGGTCAGAACGGTCATGCTGGTGGCTCCTTCACGTACGGACGCGCGGTGGCGGGAACGCGCGGGTGCGCTCCAGGTTCTGTCCCGTCGCCGCCGGTTTCCCCTTCTCCTTGCGGCTTCTTCGCGCCGAACACGCGTTCCTTGACGGGAACTTGACGAGCGTGTGACCAGGGCAACCGCCGCCGACCGCTGCGAGGGCGTCAAGAACCACCGGACACCCGTCAGAGTCCCGTCAAGGCCGGGCTTCCGTACGCCGGGAATCTCTACGGTCGCCACCATGGGACACCCGCACGACGCAGGGGCGCACGATCGACGGTGGGCGCGGGACCTGCGCGACACGTTCCGCTGCGCGGGCGCGCTGCTCGGACTCCTGCTGCTCGTCGACCAGTTCAGCGGTCGGCTCACCCTCTGGCGCGCCGCGCTCTGGTTCGCCGTGGCACTGCTGCTCTTCGTGGTGCTCTACCCGGCACGGGTCCGGGCGGGCGCGGGCTGGCTCTCCTCGCGCGGGCTGCTGCGTGAACGACACGTGCGCACGGACCGGCTCGTGTCGGTGCGGTGTCTGGACGGGGTCTCTCAACGGTTGTTGCTGCGGGACGAGTTCGGGGGCCGGGTCGAGATCGACCCCGATGTGCTGGTCAACAACCCCGATGTGTGGCACCTGTTGGCCGAGGGCTCCCGCCGGTCCCTCGACTCCGGCACGCTGACCTGCGGGGCGACCGCGCTGCGCCGGATCGCGGAACGCGTCGAGCGCGAGACCGCGGAGACCGTGTTCAAGGTGTCCGGCCTGGAGTAGCCACCACTGTTGAAGCTGAGGGGTCCGCCCATTCGGCCAGCGGCAACGACACGACCATCGTCAGACCACCCCCCGGTGTGTCCTCAGGAGTGAGCGTCCCGTTCATCGCCTCGGTGAGGCCGCGCGCGAGGGCGAGTCCCAGCCCGAGGCCGGTGGTGTTGTCCGTGTCGCCGAGCCGCTGGAACGGCTCAAAGAGACGCTCGCGGCCGGTAGTTGGAAGCCCGGGCCCTCGGTCCACGACCCTCAACTCCACTCTCCCGCCCAGCGCGCTGGCGGTGACCATGACCCGGCGCCCGGCCGGGGTGTGCCGGGCCGCGTTGCCGGCCAGGTTGGCGATCACACGCTCCAGCAGCGGCGGATCGACGAGCACCGGCGGAATAGACTCCACGTCCCGCAGATCCACGTCGGGCACGTCGGCGAGCGCCATCGGCAGCACCTCCTCCAGGCTGGTGGCCCGCAGGTTCAGCGGGAGCGCGCCCGCCTCCAGGCGGCTCAAGTCGAGGAGGTTCTCCAGCAGCCGGTTCAGCTTGGCCATGGACTCGTCGGCGGTGGCGAGGAGTTCGTCCCGGTCCTCGTCCGAGAACTCCACGTCCCGCCCGCGCAGCGAGGTGACGGCCGCCCAGCCCGCCGCGAGCGGTGTCCGCAGATCGTGTCCTACGGCCCGCAGCAGCGCCGTACGCAGCCGGTCGGCGGCCTTCACCGGCTCTATCTCGGCGGCTGCTTCGGCGAGTTGGGCCCGTTCGACGGCGGAGCCGACGTGGGCGGCGAAGGCGGCCAGGACGCGCCGTTCCGAGGAGGAGAGGGTGCGTCCGCGCAGGACGAGGAAGGCGCCGGGGCCGGCCGGGACGGTGGTGACACCACTGCCGACCTCGTGGTCCGGTGGTTCGTCGACGAGTTCGGCCGACTCGGTGCCGAAGGTCTCGCGGGTGCGTTCCAAGAGGGCCGGGATCGTCTGGCCGCCGCGCACGATGCTGCCCGCGAGGGAGGACATGGTCTCGGCCTCGGCGGTGGCACGGGCCGAGCGCCGGGACAGTCGTAGCGAACGGTCGACGACGGCGGCCACGGTGGCCGCCACCACCGTGAACACCCCTAGCGCGAGAAGGGCGTTGGGGTCGTCCAGGGTGAACTGCCCGATGGGCGGGATGAACCAGTAGTTGAGCAGCACCGAGGCCGTCAACGACGCGATGACCGCCGAGGTGACACCGCCTATGCAGGCGACCCCGACCACGGCGAGCAGGAACAGCAGGGCCTCGCTGGTGAGGTTGACCGTGCCGCGCACCTGGGCGAGGCAGACGGTGAGCAGCACCGGCAGCACAAGTCCCGCTACGGGACCGGCAATCAGCCGTGCCGTCGAGAGGGTACGGCGGCGGGAGGGCAGCAGGGTGCCGCGTCCGGCGCGCTCGTGGGTGACCCGGTGGACGTCGATGTCGCCGGACAGTTCAGTCACCGTCTCGCCGGTGCCGGGCCCGGTCAGGAACCGCTCGAACCGGCCCCGGCGGCTGGTGCCGAGGACGAGTTGGGTGGCGTTCTCGGTGCGGGCGAACTCGACCAGGGCGGTGGCGACGCCGTCGCCGACCACCGAGTGGTAGCTGCCGCCGAGGTCCTCGACGAGCCTGCGCTGCCGGGCGAGCGAGGCGTGCGACACCCCGGCGGCGAGTCCGTCGCTGCGGGCCACGTGCACGGCGAGCAGGTCACCGCCGGCGATGGGGGTCCCCCCGGTCGAGCGAAGCCGAGAGTGGGGGAGGTCGGCGATGCGGGCGGCCCGCCGGATGAGTGTGTCGCCCTCCGGGCCGCCGGTCAGCGCGACGACCACCCGTTCCCGGATCTCCCACACCCCGCCGATGGCGTGCTCGGCACGATACGTATGCAGCGCCTCGTCGACCCGGTCGGCGACCCACAGCAGCGCCAACTGCCGCAGCGCGGTGAGGTTTCCGGGCCGGAAGTAGTTGGCGAGAGCCGCGTCGATCTTCTCGGGCGTGTAGATGTTGCCGTGCGCCATGCGCCGCCGCAGTCCCTCGGGCGGCATGTCGATCAGCTCGATCTGCTGGGCCCGGCGGACGACGTCGTCGGGCACCGTCTCGTGCTGCGGCACCCCGGTGATCTTCTCGACGACGTCCTTGAGGGAGGCGAGATGCTGCACGTTGACGGCGGTGACGACGTCGATGCCGGCGGTGAGCAGTTCGTCGACGTCCTGCCAGCGCTTGGCGTTGCGTCCGCCGCCGGGCACGTTGCTGTGCGCGAACTCGTCGACGACGGCCACCTCCGGGCGCCGTTCGAGGACCGCCGCGAGGTCCATCTCCTCGAACTCCCCGCCCCGGTAGGCGCATTGGGTCCGCGCCACGACCTCCAGGCCGTCGAGCATCGCCTCGGTGCGGGGGCGCCCGTGGCACTCGGCGAAGCCCACCACCACATCGGCGCCGCGAGCGGCCCGGCGCCGTGCCTCGTCGAGCATGCGGTAGGTCTTGCCGACACCCGGGGCCGCCCCGAGGTAGACCTTCAGCCGTCCGCGTCGCAGTACGTCGTTCATCGCCTCCCAGAGAAGCGCTCCGCAGGCCTCCAGGCAGGCTTCTTGATGCGTCCCTGGCGCTGCCCGCAGGGACGTTGACACTGTCTTGACGGCGCCCGGCCGGGTTAGGGTGAGCGCGGTGTGCCGGGAAGTCTGGTCGGCGGGGAGTCCACATGGGCTCGTCCAAGCCCCAGGGGGACGGCATGCGCGGCGTCGGTACGGTTCTCGCTCTCGTGGTACTGGCGACGCTGGTGGCGACGTTCGCCCGCCGGTGGCGCATCCCCGCGCCCTCCCTCCTCGTGGTCGCCGGTCTCTCCGTGGCCCTGCTGCCGGGCACCCCGGCGATCGAGATCAGCCCCGATGTGATCGGCCTGGTCGTCCTGCCGCCGCTCCTCTACGCCAGCGCCGAGGACATGTCGTGGCGCGAGCTGAAGGCGGTGTGGAAGCCGGTCGGGATCCTCGCGATCGGCCTGGTCCTCGCGTCCGCGGCGGCGGTGGGCTGGGTGGCGTCCACGGTGACCCCGCTGTCCTGGCAGATGGCGCTCGTGCTCGGCGCGGTCCTCGCCAGCACCGACCCGGTCGCCGTCACCGCGCTGGGCCGCCGGCTCGCGCTGCCGCCCCGGGTCCAGGTGCTCGTCCAGGCGGAGTCCCTGTTCAACGACGCGACCTCGCTGGTCCTGTTCCGGGTCGCGGTGAGCATCGCCGTGGCCTCGGCGGCGGCCAACTGGGGCGCGGCGGGCGGTGAGTTCGTGGTGCTCGCGGGCGGCGGCACGGTCATCGGGGCGGCCGTCGCCTACGTCGTGACACTGATCCGGCGGCACACCGAGGACCCGGTCCTGGAGACGGTGATCGCCCTGGTCACGCCGTACGCGGCCTACGTCCTCGCGGAGGGCGCCCACACGTCCGGCGTGACCTCGGTCGTGGTCGCCGGGGTCGTCCTGGGCGGTCACGGCGACCGACTCACCAACGCCCGCATCCGGCTCCAACTGAACGCCGTCTACGGCACGGTGGTGTTCCTGCTGGAGAGCGTGGTGTTCTCGTTGATCGGGCTGGCGCTGCCCGCGCAGGTGCAAGCCCTGTCCGACGGCGACCGGGCCTGGCCGCTGTACGCGTTCGCGGTGGCGGGCACCCTGATCGCCGTACGACTGCTGTGGCTGGCGCCGCTGTCGGCGGTGCTGCAGCGCAAGGGCGGGACGCACCGGGTGAACTGGCGGGTGCCGATGGTACTGACCTGGGCGGGCACCCGGGGTGTCCTTCCCCTGGCGGCGGCCCTGTCGATCCCCGAGGTCACGAAGACCGGCGCCGCGCTGCCCGACCGCCCCCTGGTCCTCGTCCTGACCACCTCGGTCGTCGTGGTCACCCTGGTGGTCCAGGGATTCACCCTGGCCCCCGTCGTCCGCCGCTCCGGCATCGCCCTCGAACCCGACCACACGGAACGCGAAGAGGCCTCCGCCCGCTGCCACTTGGCCGACGCGGGCATCCGCCGCCTCGACGAACTCGCCGAGCTGGAGGCCGTGCCGGACGTCGTCCTCGACCGACTCCGCCGCGGTCTCAACGCCCGCCTCGACGACGCCCGAGACCGCCTCTCCGAGAACAACGGCCACGTGTCCCACACGGAGTCCGCCGACCTGGTCTACCGCCAACTCCGCCGCGACCTGATCGCCGTGGAGACGGTGGAACTACAGCGCCTCTACGACGATCACGCCATCAGCGACACGACCCGCAGGCGGCTCCAGCGGTCGCTGGACCTGGAGGAGGCGAGGCTGGCGGACGTGTGACGCGGCGGGACTCCCGCCGTGGTGACGCTCGGTGTCCACCACCCCCGACCGCCCGCCCAAGCCCCCCATACAGCCCAACGCACCCCGAACCGCTCCCGGCCACCCGTTCCTGATGCGCCGCTTCCGCTCACCCCGCCAGTCTTAACGGAAGATTGACGCTCACGGCCCCTCCATCCATGGGCCCACGCGTCACTCTCCGCTTACGCTGGTGCCGCCGTCCGCGTGATGGCCACAGACCACACGCTGACCCGCAGCTCAGGAGCACGCCGATGGCCACCACCGAACACCCTCCGCCCAGTCGCCTGCGCGCCTGGATGCTGGAGGGGCTGGCCGACATGGGCAAGGGCGGCACGCACGCTGCTCAGGCCGCGCCGGAACCGGAGCAGCCCGCCCACCAGGGCCAGCGCTGGTGGCGGGTGATGTGCCTGACCGGCGTCGACTACTTCTCCACCCTCGGCTACCAGCCCGGCATCGCGGCCCTGGCCGCCGGTCTGCTGTCGCCGGTGGCGACCATCGTGCTCGTGCTGGTCACTCTCTTCGGCGCCCTGCCCGTGTACCGCCGGGTGGCCGAGGAGAGCCCGCACGGCGAGGGCTCCATCGCGATGCTGGAGCGGCTGCTGTCGTTCTGGAAGGGCAAGCTGTTCGTCCTGGCCCTGCTCGGCTTCGCCGCGACCGACTTCCTGATCACCATCACTCTTTCGGCGGCGGACGCCTCCACTCACCTGGTGGAGAACCCGCACTTCACGAGTGTGCTGCACGACAAGCAGATGCTGATCACCCTGATCCTGGTCGCCCTGCTGGGCGCGGTGTTCCTCAAGGGCTTCCTGGAGGCGATCGGCGTCGCGGTGTACCTGGTGGTGGCCTACCTGGCGCTCAACACCGTGGTCGTGGTCGTCGGCATGTGGCACGTGGCCACCGAGGGGCATGTCGTCACCGACTGGACCAGTGCCCTGACCACCGAGCACGGCAATGTCTTCGCCATGGTCGGCGTCTCCCTGCTGGTCTTCCCCAAGCTGGCGCTCGGCCTGTCCGGCTTCGAGACCGGCGTGGCCGTCATGCCGCACGTCGAGGGCGACCCCGACGACACCGAGCAGAATCCGAAGGGCCGGATCCGGGACACCAAGAAACTGCTGACGGCCGCCGCGCTCATCATGAGCGTGTTCCTGATCGCGACCAGCTTCATCACCACCGTGCTCATCCCGGAGAAGGAGTTCAAGTCCGGCGGCCAGGCCAACGGACGTGCGCTGGCGTACCTCTCGCACGAATACCTCGGCAACGCCTTCGGCACGGTCTACGACTTCTCCACCATCGCCATCCTGTGGTTCGCCGGCGCCTCCGCGATGGCCGGCCTGCTCAACCTGATGCCGCGCTACCTGCCCCGGTACGGCATGGCCCCGCACTGGGCCCGCGCGGTGCGTCCGATGGTGATCGTCTTCACCCTGATCGGGTTCCTGGTCACCTGGATCTTCGACGCCGACGTCGACGCCCAGGGCGGCGCCTACGCCACCGGCGTCCTGGTCCTGATGTCCTCCGCCGCGATCGCGGTGACCATCGCCGCCCGCCGCGCCCAGCAGCGCAACTGGACCATCGGCTTCGCGGCCGTGTCCGCGGTCCTGCTCTACGTCACGGTCGCCAACGTCATCGAGCGCCCGGACGGTGTGAAGATCGGCGCCTGCTTCATCGCCGGCATCATCCTGGTCTCCCTGCTGTCCCGGCTGGCCCGCGCCTTCGAACTCCGCGTGACCAGTGTGACCTTCGACGACATGGCGGAACGATTCATCCGCGACATCGCCAGCCGCAAGATCCGCTTCATCGCCAACGAACCCGACCGCCGCGACAAGGCCGAGTACCGGGAGAAGATCGAACAGATCCGCAACGACAACGATCTGCCCGAGCAAGAGGACTTCGTCTTCGTCGAGGTGACGGTCCTCGACGCCTCCGAGTTCGAGGCGGGCCTGACCGTGCGCGGCGAGGTCCTCCACAACCGCTACCGGGTCCTGACCCTGGAGTCCTCCTCCATCCCCAACGCCCTGGCCGCACTGCTCCTCAACGTCCGCGACACGACGGGCTGCACCCCGCACATGTACTTCGAGTGGACCGAGGGCAATCCGTTCGCCAACTTCCTCCGCTTCTTCCTCTTCGGCCAGGGCGAGGTCGCCCCGGTCACCCGCGAGGTCCTGCGCGAGGCGGAACCGGACCGGACGCGGCGCCCGCGCGTGCACACCGGCTGACCGTTCGAGGGCGCCCGAGCGGACGTCACCGTAAGAGACACGACAAAATCCGGTCCCGCAGCGTAAGAGCCCCGTCAGCGGCCCGCGCACCACGCTCCCGGCGCCCTACGGTCGGCCTCATGCGGCACAGCACCCCACCACCGGACCCGACCGGCGACCGCCACTGGCGCGGCGACGCCCGACTGGCGACGGGCTGCGCGCTCGGCTTCCTCGGCCTGACCCTGCTGGTCGACCGGGAAGCGGGAACCCTGACCCTGACCCGCGCGCTGCTGTGGTTCGCCCTGTCGGCGCTGCTGTTCGTCGTCCTGCTGCCGCACCGGGTCACCGCGGGTCCCGGCTGGCTCACCGTGGACGGCCCGCTGCTGAGGCGCACGGTGCACACGGACGCGCTGACCGTCGTACGACAGTACGGCGACGTGTCCGCACGCCTGGTCCTGCGGGACGCGCACGGACATTGGCTCGAACTGGACCCCCGGGTGCTGGTCGCCAACCCCCTGCTCTGGCACGAGCTGGACACGGGCATACGGCGCTCGATGGAACGCGGCACACTGCGCCAGGGCACCGATGTCCGGCGTCACCTGGGCCATCTGATCGACGACGAGACGGCGCGGTCGGTGCTCAGGGCTTCGGGGATTTCCTGATCCCGCGTCGCGTCCGGCGCACCACGACGTTCCCGAGCCGTATCTGCCCGACGATCTCAATGCGCAGGTCGACCGGCGCACCCGCGTCGGCGGGCCCGCGCGTCTTGACCTTCCCATAGCTGAACACCAGCGAGTCGGTGTCCACCACGATGCCCGGCCCGATCAGCAGACGCAGCTTGCCCAGGTGCATGTCCAGGTCGATGTGCAGGACGTCGTGGGTGATCACCGCCTGGGTGAAGTCGAGCGTCACATCGCCCAGGCTCGACTCGATCTCCAGCCGACGCGGCACCACCCAGCCGTCACCGCGCTGCGCCGAGCAGGCGCGCTGCTCGATGCGGACGACATCCCTGGCCCCGGCCGCGACCGCACCGGCCACCACTGGCAGGTCGGCCGTCAGGACAGCCAACTCCCCCATCGTGCGGGCGGTCAGAGCGGCCTCGACGCGCTCGTCGAGCTCCTCGGCGGTCAGCCGTCCGTCGCCGGCCGCGCCGGTCAGCACGTCCACCACACGGTCCCGGTCCGCATGCGAGGCACGCAACGCGGTCGTGCTCGTCAGCTCACCCGACATACCCTCACCCCGATCGATGGACTGGCGCTATATCGCGTTATACCCCAGAGCCAACCCCCCGTCCACCGGTTACCGTTTCTGGCCCTAGGGTGGCGCGTATGCAGTCCTACACAATCGGCCAGGCGGCGCGGCTGCTCGGCGTGAGCCCGGACACCGCGCGCCGGTGGGCGGACGCGGGCCGGGTGACGACCCACCGCGACGAGGGCGGGCGCCGGCTCATCGACGGTGTCGATCTGGCCGCGTTCTCGGTCGAGTTGGCGAAGGCGGGCGAAGTCGAGGAGGACCCTTCCTACACCTCCGTGCGCAACGCGTTCCCCGGCATCGTCACCGCGATCAAGCTCGGCGATGTCGCGGCCCAGGTCGAGATCCAGTCGGGCCCGCACCGGCTGGTCTCCCTGCTGACCCGGGAGGCCGTCGAGGAACTCGGCCTGGAGGTCGGCATGGAGGCCACCGCCCGCGTGAAGTCGACGAACGTGCACGTCGACCGTGTGTGAAGCGGGCCATGGCCTCCATCAGTCACGTGCCGGCCGAGCGCTCCGTCACTTGGTGACCGAGTAGGAGTGCGCGCCGGTCCCCGCCAACGCGCCCCCGTCCACGATCAGATACTCGTCCCGGATCGGCCGCCCCGCGAAGAACGCCTCCAGGATCTCCCGGGTGCCCGCCGCGTACCGGGCCTGCGCCGACAGCGAGGACCCGGAGATGTGCGGGGTCATCCCGTGGTGCGGCATGGTGCGCCACGGGTGGTCCGCCGGGGCGGGCTGCGGGAACCACACGTCACCGGCGTAACCCGCCAACTGCCCACTGCGCAGGGCCCGGTCGACGGCGTCCCGGTCGACGATCTTCGCCCGCGCGGTGTTGATGAGATACGCGCCGCGCTTCATCTGCGCGAGCAGCTTGTCGCCGAACAGGCCCTCGGTCTCGGGGTGCAGCGGCGCGTTGATCGTCACGACGTCGCAGTGCGGCACCATGTCCTCGGCACTCTCGTGCCAGGTCAGCCCCAGCTCCCGCTCCACGTCCTCGGACAGCCGGTACCGGTCGGTGTAGTGCAGCTTGACGTCGAACGGCGCGAGCCGCCGCAGCACCGCGAGCCCGATCCGCCCGGCGGCGACCGTGCCGACGTGCATGCCTTCGAGGTCGTACGAACGCGCCACGCAGTCCGCGATGTTCCAGCCGCCGTCGAGCACGACCTGGTGGGACGGCAGGTAGTTGCGCACGAGGGACAGCGTCATCATCACGACGTGTTCGGCGACGCTGATGCTGTTGCAGTACGTCACTTCGGCGACCGTCACGCCGTGGGAGATCGCCGCGTCGAGGTCGACGTGGTCGGAGCCGATGCCGGCGGTGACCGCGAGCTTGAGGTTCTTCGCGGCGGCGATCCGCTCGGGGGTCAGGTACGCGGGCCAGAACGGCTGCGAGATCACGATGTCGGCGTCGACCAGTTCACGGTCGAAGACCGAACCCTCGCCGTCCTTGTCGGAGGTGACGACGAGGGTGTGTCCGGCGGCCTCCAGGTAGGCGCGCAGGCCGAGTTCACCGGAGACGCTGCCGAGGAGGTGCCCCGGGGTGAAGTCGACGGCCTCGGGGGTGGGGGTGGTCTGGCCGCCCGGGTAGTGGTCGATCACGGGCAGGTCGTCGCGGGCGTACGAGGTCGGGTAACCGTCGGTGGGGTCGTCGTACAGAACACAGAGAACCTTGGCCATGTCGCGGCTCCTCAACTCCGTTGTCGGAAGAACTCCGTTGTCGGAAGACGCACTTGACGATCCTCGGGGTGAATCGCCCTGGTCAAAGCGAACGTTGCTATCGCCGGATAGCCCGCTTCTATGAACTTCGTTCGCCGAGGTAGGTGTGCAGCAGCTCGTCGAGCGCGTCGCGTACGCCGGCCTCCCTCGCCACCTTCAACAGCGCCTCCGCCAGCACGGATTGGGGTTCGGTCCGGGCGACGACCAGTCCGACCCGGGGACCGTGCGCGGGCCCGTTCAGCGCCACCACCCGCATCCCCTCGGGTACGTCGAACATGTGCAGCCACGCGTGCGAGATCACGCTGGACCAACGCCCGCCGGGGAGCAGGGTGTAGAGCCCGGCGACGCTGTCCGACTCGACCGCCGGGGCAGCCGTCGCGCCCTCGGCCGCGAAGCACTCGTCGATGATCCGGCGGTTGCGCATCCGCGAGTTGAGCAGGCAGAGGGGAAGCGTGGCCGCCTGTGCCCAACTGGCCTTGGAAACACCGGCGAGTGGCCCGTCGACCGGTGTGAGGAGGACGTACCGCTCCTCGTAGAGCGGGAGGCGGCGGACGTTGCGCAGGGTGTCGTCGTCCAGGTACGTCATCGCCGCGTCCAGCTCGAACTCGGCGAGCCCGTGGGTGATGTCGACGGATGAGAGGGACTCCAGGGCGACCCGGGCCCGGGGATGCCGTTCGCAGAACGGGGTGGTGAGAAGGGAGGCGGCGGGCAGCGCGGTGGGCACCACCCCGAGCCTCAGCGTGCCGGACAGTCCACCCCGCAGCGCGGACAACTCCTGGTGCAGGGCGTCCCGTTCGGCCAGGATGCGGTGCGCCCAGGCCAGCACCACCTCGCCCTCCGGGGTCAGCCCCTCGTACCGTCTGCCGCGCCGCACGATCGGCACGTCCAACTCGTGCTCCAGGCGCCGGATCGCGGCCGACAGCGAGGGCTGCGAGACATAGCAGGCCGCCGCGGCGCGCGCGAAGTGCCGTTCACGGGCGAGCGCGACGAGGTATTCGAGCTGACGCAGCAGCACGCCCAACCTCCCCTGGAACGTCGGACCACAGGACCCGTAGAACGTGCAGGTTAAGCGCTGTCCGTCCGGCACAACAGGGCCGCCCACAGGTCGAGGCGGTCGTAGAGGCGGGAGAGGTCGCGGCCGGTGAAGTGCTCGATGCGTCCGATGCGGTCGTGCGCGGAGTTGACGTGCGGATGCAGCGCCTCCGCCGTCCGCGCCCAGGAACCGTCGCACGCGAGGAAGGTCTCCAGGGTCTCCAACAGGACGGCGTTGGACCGCAGTTCACCGAGAACGGCCCAGCTGTAGGCGGTACGGACCTCGGCCGGAACGCCGGTGAGCAGCGCGTCGAGTCCGGTGAGCGTCGAGGCATCGGTGAGCGCCGAACCGTCGCGTGCGGTACCGCGCGCCGAGGCCGGCGCGTAACGCGCCTGCGCCAGCGCCCCGTTGAGTTCCCGCGCGGTGGCGACGGGCGCCCCGGTCCCGCCGTGGAGCGGCACGTCCGGTTCACCGGCACCGACAAGCGGCCAGACCTCATGCAGCACGTCGGCCTCCCCCCGGGTGACGACCGCGAACGCGACACGGGCGCCTTCGCCTCCACGGGCACGGTGGTGGCGGGCAAGGCCACCCTGCGCGCCGCTCGTGCCCTGGCCGACCACCTGCTCGACTTCGCCGCCGCCCATCTGCGACTCCCGCGCGCGGACTGCCGGTTGGCCGAGGAGGCCGTACTGCATCCTGGTGGCCGTCTGTCGTTGAAGGAGCTGCACGCGGCGGGTGCGGCGGTCGGCGTGGAGTTCGCCGCCGACGGGCACTTCGGCGGGACGCCCCGCTCGGTGGCCTTCAACGCGCAGTGGTTCAGGGTCGCCGTGGACCCGGACACGGGTGAGATCCGCATCCTGCGCAGTGTGCACGCGGCCGACGCGGGCAAGGTGATGAACCCGATGCAGTGCCGGGGACAGGTGGAGGGCGGGGTCGCCCAGGCGCTCGGCGCGACCCTCTTCGAGAACGTCCGCATCGACGAGCGGGGCGCGGTGGAGACGGCCGCGTTCCGCCGCTACCGGCTCCCGCAGTACGCGGACGTGCCGCGCACCGAGGTCCACTTCATGGAAACGGCGGACGCCATCGGCCCGTTGGGCGCCAAGTCGATGAGCGAGAGCCCCTTCAACCCGGTCGCGCCCGCCTTCGCCAACGCCCTGCGGGACGCGACGGGCGTCCGCTTCACCGAACTTCCGCTGACCCGCGACCGGGTGTGGCCGGCACTGGCCAACTCGCCGCGCCATACCCCCCGTCCACCCGTATCGCACTGATCCCACTGATGTGCCGGGCCCCGCAACGGTCCTGCGGAAGCACCAGTTGCGGTCCGGCACGGTCCAGCGGGGTGTCGTCGATGCTCACCGCGAGCAGAACAGGGGCATGAGCGAAGTCGGGGTCGATCTCGGCCCAGGACAGCAGCGCGTGGTGCCCGTCCGTACCGCTGACCGCGATCAGGAAGCGCAGCCGGTCCTTGCGGCGGACGGGGTCGAAGCCGGGACCGGCCGCGGACAGGACGTCGTAGAGCCGAGGTCCCGCGAAGCGGTGCACCTGGGTGCCGCTGGTGGCGCACTCGAAGCTGACCCGCACCCGGTGCAGCGGCCAGTTCAACAGGTCCGGCACGGTCAGCCGGGTGGGCCGGGCGAGGTCCCCCGTCAGGTCGAGCTGCGCGAGCGTCACGAGCCATCACCTCCCGGATGGTGGTACCCGGACGGCACTCCCGTACAAACGCACATGCGCACCCCGCAAGCGAATAGTGCAGCTCATGCGATGCGACAGGAGACTTACGCCTTGCATATGCGGCAGTATCATCGCGGCACGGCCGTTGCGGCCGGGCAAGGGCGCGACCCCATGTCAGCAGAGTCAGAGGAGTAGAACCGTGATGACCCGTTCCGCGCGTCGGACCCGCCGGACCCTGCAGGTTGCCGGGGCGGGAGCCGCCGCGCTGCTGGCCCTGAGCGCCTGCTCCTCCAGCGACGACTCGTCCTCCTCGAAGTCCGGCTCCTCGGCGTCCGCGTCCCCGAAGATGTCCGGCACGGTCACCGTCTTCGCCGCCGCCTCGCTCAAGGAGTCCTTCACGACCCTGGGCAAGGAGTTCGAGACGGCGCACCCCGGCACCAAGATCACCTTCAACTTCGCGGGCAGCGACACCCTCGCCGCGAGCATCACCAGCGGTGCCCCGGCCGATGTGTTCGCCGCCGCCAGCCCCAAGACCATGGCGATCGTCACGGACAAGGGCGACGGCGTCGGCACGCCGGCCACGTTCGTCCGCAACCAACTGGAGATCGCGACCCTGCCGGGCAACCCCGACAAGGTGACCTCCCTGAAGGACCTCACCAGGTCCTCGCTCAAGGTCGTGCTGTGCGACAAGACGGTGCCGTGCGGCGCCGCGGCCCAAAAGGCGCTCACGGCAAGCAAGTTGAAGCTCACCCCGGTGTCCTACGAGGAGGACGTCAAGTCGGCCCTCAACAAGGTGGTGCTGAAGGAGGCCGACGCGGCGGTCGTCTACAAGACCGACGTGCACGCGGCAGGTGACAAGGTGGAGGGCGTGGAGTTCCCCGAGTCCGCCGACGCCATCAACGACTACCCGATCACCCTCCTCAAGAACGCGCCCAACGCGGTCGCCGCCAAGGCGTTCATCGCGCTGGTGCAGTCCGCCGAGGGCCAGAAGGTGCTGTCCGCGGCGGGCTTCCTCAAGCCGTGACCCCGCTCGACACCTCCGACGCCGCGGCCGAGACCCTCAAGGGCGGGCCGCGGCGGCGCCGTGTCCGGATGACAGGTCGCGGAGTACCGCTCCCCCTGCTGGTGCCCGCGCTCGTAGGCCTGGCGTTCCTGATCCTCCCCCTGATCGCCCTCCTGGTACGGGCCCCTTGGCGTTCCCTGCCGTCCCAGCTCACCAGCACAGAGGTCTGGCAGGCACTCCAACTCTCCCTGTTCAGCGCGACCGCCGCGACGGCCGTGAGCCTGGTCCTGGGCGTACCGCTGGCCTGGGTGCTGGCCCGCACGGAGTTCCCCGGCCGCGGCTTCCTCCGCGCCCTGGTGACGCTCCCGCTGGTCCTGCCCCCGGTGGTGGGCGGCGTGGCACTGCTCCTGGCCCTCGGCCGCAACGGTGTCGTAGGCCAGTGGCTGGACTCGTGGTTCGGCATCACGCTCCCCTTCACCACGGCCGGTGTCGTGGTCGCGGAGTCGTTCGTCGCGATGCCGTTCCTGGTCATCAGCGTCGAGGGCACCCTGCGCGCCGCCGACCCGCGCTACGAAGAGGCCGCCCAGACCCTCGGCGCCTCCCGCTTCACGGCGTTCCGCCGGGTCACGCTCCCGCTGATCGCCCCGGGCATCGCGGCGGGCGCGGTCCTCGCCTGGGCCCGCGCGCTGGGCGAGTTCGGCGCGACGATCACCTTCGCCGGCAACTTCCCCGGCCGCACCCAGACCATGCCGCTCGCGGTCTACCTGGCCCTCCAGAACGACCCGGAGGCGGCGATCGCCCTCAGCCTGGTCCTGCTGGCCGTGTCGATCGCGGTACTGGCGGGACTCCGGGACCGCTGGATGACGACCTCATGACCGACTTCATCACCACACCGGACAAGGGCCTCGACGCCCGTCTCATCGTGGACCGCGGCACCTTCCGCCTGGACGTCGAACTGACCGCGGCACCCGGGGACGTCGTCGCCCTGCTCGGCCCCAACGGCGCCGGCAAGACGACAGCGCTGCGCGCCCTGGCGGGCCTGATCCACCTGACGGACGGTCATCTACGCCTGGACGGAACGGAGTTGGACCGTACGCCACCGGAGTCCCGCCCGGTGGGAGTCGTCTTCCAGGACTATCTTCTCTTCCCCCACCTGACCGCGCTCGACAACGTCGGCTTCGGCCCCCGCTGCCAGGGCGCGACCAAGGCGGAGTCCCGCGCCATCGCCGCCGAGTGGCTGGACCGCATGGGCCTCGCCGAGCACGCGGGCGCCAAGCCCCGCAGACTCTCCGGCGGCCAGGCCCAACGCGTCGCCGTGGCAAGGGCGTTGGCGACCCGCCCGCGCCTGCTGCTCCTCGACGAACCCCTGGCAGCCCTTGACGCCCGCACCCGCCTCGACGTACGGGCCCAACTCCGACGCCACCTCGCGGAGTTCGAGGCAGTCGCCGTCCTGGTCACCCACGACCCCCTGGACGCCATGGTGTTGGCCGACCGGCTGATCGTGATCGAGCAGGGCACGGTCGTCCAGGAGGGCACCCCCGCCGACATCGCCCGCCACCCGCGCACGGACTACATCGCCCAACTCGTCGGCCTCAACCTCTACAAGGGCCACGCCGACGGCCACACGGTCACCCTCGACACCGGCCCCACGATCACCACCACGGAGGATCTCCAGGGCGAGGTGTTCGTAGCGTTCCCACCGAGCGCGGTCACTCTCTTCCGGGACCACCCCACCGGCGCCAGCGCCCGCAACCTCTGGCACTGCGAGGTAGCGGGCCTGGAAACCCACGGCGACCAGATCCGCGTAGACCTGACCGGCGAACTCCCCCTGGCAGCCGACCTGACGACACCGTCAGCGGCCGAACTGGACCTACACCAGGGCGCATCGGTCTGGGCCGCCGTCAAGGCAACCCAGACCCACTCATACCCCACCTGAGCTACAGCGCCCCAAAGGGGCGCGGGGAACTGCGCGCCCAGCCACAATGGCGCCGCAGACGAAAAACTCAGTCCTCGTACGCGTCCAACGGCGGGCAGGAACACACCAGGTTCCGGTCACCAAAGGCCTGGTCGATCCTGCGCACCGGCGGCCAGTACTTGTCGGCAACAGAAACACCCGCCGGGAAGACAGCCTCCTCACGCGAATACGCGTGCCCCCACTCCCCACCCAACGCGGCAGCGGTATGCGGCGCGTTCCGCAACGGGTTGTCCTCAGCCGGCCACTCCCCCGCCCCGACCTTCTCGATCTCCCCACGAATCGCGATCATCGCCTCGCAGAACCGGTCCAGCTCGATCAGGTCCTCGGACTCCGTCGGCTCGATCATCAGCGTGCCGGCCACCGGGAACGACATGGTCGGCGCGTGGAAGCCGTAGTCGATGAGCCGCTTGGCGATGTCGTCGACGCTGACCCCGGTCGCCTTGCTGATCGGCCGCAGATCGATGATGCACTCGTGCGCGACGAGCCCGCCGGGCCCGGTGTAGAGCACGGGGTAGTGCGGTTCGAGCCGCTTGGCGATGTAGTTGGCGGAGAGCACGGCCACCTGCGTGGCCCGCTTGAGCCCCTCGCCACCCATGAGCCGGACGTACGCCCAAGAGATCGGCAGGATCCCGGCCGAGCCCCACGGAGCAGCCGAGATCGGCCCAACTCCCGTCTCCGGCCCGGCCGCAGGCTGCAACGGGTGGTTCGGCAGATACGGCGCCAGATGCGCACGCACACCCACCGGCCCGACCCCCGGACCACCACCACCGTGCGGAATGCAGAACGTCTTGTGCAGATTCAGATGCGAGACGTCACCGCCGAAGTGCCCCGGCTTGGCAAGCCCCACAAGGGCGTTGAGGTTGGCACCGTCGACGTAGACCTGCCCACCCGCCTCATGCACCTGCGCGCAGATGTCGGCGACATGCTCCTCGAACACCCCGTGCGTGGACGGGTAAGTGATCATCAGCACAGCGAGCTCGTCACTGTACTGCTCGATCTTCGCCCGCAGATCCTCGACGTCGATCTCGCCGTCCTCGGCGGTCTTCACGACGACGACCTTCATGCCGGCCATCACGGCACTCGCGGCATTGGTCCCATGCGCCGACGACGGAATCAGACACACGGTCCGCTGCTCGTCACCGTTGGCACGGTGGTATCCGCGTACGGCGAGCAGCCCGGCCAACTCGCCCTGCGAACCGGCGTTGGGCTGCAACGACACCTTGTCGTACCCGGTGACCTCGGCGAGCCGCTCCTCCAACTCCCGGATGAGCGTGAGGTATCCCTGCGCCTGCTCGGCGGGCGCGAAGGGGTGCAACTGCCCGAACTCCGGCCAGGTGACCGGCTCCATCTCGGTGGTCGCGTTGAGCTTCATCGTGCAGGAACCCAGCGGGATCATGCCCCGGTCGAGCGCGTAGTCACGGTCGGCGAGCCTGCGCAGGTAGCGCAGCATCGCGGTCTCGGAACGGTGGTCCCGGAACACGGGGTGCGTGAGATACGCGTCGGTCCGCAGCAGCGCCTCGGGCAGCGTGTCCTCGGCGGACGCGTCAAGCGCCTCGACGTCACCGTCCACCCCGAACGCGGTCCATACGGCGGCCAGTTGGGCGCGCGTGGTGGTCTCGTCGCAGGCGATGGACACCTGGTCCGCGTCCACGAGGTGCAGGTTGACGCCGTCCTCACGGGCGGCGGCGACGACCTCGGCGGCCCGGCCGGGAACGCGCGCGGTCAGCGTGTCGAAGTAGCCGCCGTGCACGACCTCGACACCGCCGGCGGTGAGTCCGGCGGCGAGGATCGTGGCGTACCGGTGCGTCCGCCGCGCGATGCCCTTGAGCCCCTCGGGCCCGTGGTAGACGGCGTACATCCCGGCCATGACGGCGAGCAGCACCTGGGCGGTGCAGATGTTGCTGGTGGCCTTCTCACGGCGGATGTGCTGCTCGCGGGTCTGCAGGGCGAGGCGGTACGCCTTGTGCCCGTCGGCGTCGACGGAGACGCCCACCAGCCGCCCGGGCAGGCTGCGCGCGAACTTCTCACGCACGGCCATGTATCCCGCGTGGGGCCCGCCGAAGCCCATCGGCACCCCGAAGCGCTGCGTCGTACCGACCGCGATGTCCGCGCCCAACTCGCCGGGCGACTTGAGCAGCGTGAGCGCGAGGAGATCCGCGGCGACGGTGACGAGCGCACCGAGCGCGTGCGCCTGCTCGATCAGCGGCTTGATGTCGCGTACGGCACCGGAGGCGCCCGGGTACTGCACGAGCACGCCGTTGATCTCACGCTCGGCGAGGTCGGCCGGGATGCCCTCACTGAGGTCGGCGACGACGACCTCGACACCGGCCGGCTCGGCACGGGTCTCGATGACGGCGATAGTCTGCGGCAACGCGTCGGCGTCGACCAGGAACAGACCCTTCTTGTTCTTGCCCATGCGGCGCGAGAGCGCCACTGCCTCGGCGGCGGCCGTGCCCTCGTCGAGCAGGGAGGCGCCGGAGGTCGGCAGCCCGGTGAGGTCGGCGACCACGGTCTGGAAGTTCAGCAGGGCTTCGAGCCGCCCCTGGGAGATCTCCGGCTGATACGGCGTGTAGGCCGTGTACCAGGCCGGGTTCTCCATGACGTTGCGCAGGATCACGGGCGGGGTGAAGGTCCCGTAGTACCCGAGCCCGATCATGGAACCGAGGACCTCGTTGCGGTCCGCGAGAGAGCGCAGCTCGGCCAGTACCTCGGCCTCGGTGCGGGCGCCCGGCAGGTCGAGGGAGTCGGCGTTCTTGATCACATCGGGGACCGCGGCGGCCGTGAGCTCGTCGAGCGAGCCGTAGCCGACCTGCGCGAGCATCTTGGCCCGCGCCTCATGGTTGGGCCCGATGTGACGCTGCTCGAACGGGATGCCCTGTTCGAGCTCGGAGAGTGAAGTGCGAGGGGCGGTCATGAGGGAGGCCTCCTGGTCGGACACGACCTTCGAGGGACACCACAGCTGTGGGGTGCCCGGACGGCCTCCCCCTCTGTCATCTCAACCTGAGAGCTTCACCGGGCATCCCGAAGGAACCCGGCTTTCACCGTCGGTGAGAGCGGAAGCCGTCGACGCCGTCGGCACCCGCCCTGCTTTCCAGAGTGACCTCGTCCGTGCGGTACGTGAGCCTGAGAGATTCCGGGGAGGATTTGCTCCTTCGGCGCCTCCGATGAAGTCTGGAGGACTCTCCCGCACGGGGTCAGCAGCCGTTCGCCAGCCTACCAGCGAGCACTAGAGCCCGGCTTTCGAGTGGCCACCGGCCTCAATGTGCTCTTTTGTAGTATTCACGGATGAGTTGCGAGCAGGAGGAGGTCCCGTGCAGACCGACATCGATCCGCGCAACCTGATCGGCCGCAAGGCGTTCGACCGCACCGGCGCCAAGATCGGCACGATCGACGAGGTCTACCTCGACGACGCCACCGGCGAACCGGAGTGGGCGGCCATACGCACCGGCCTGTTCTCCAGAGACGCCTTCGTCCCCCTGGAGCCCAGCGAACTGATCGAAGGCACCCTCCACATCCCCTTCGAACGCTCCCTGATCAAAGACGCCCCGGACTTCGGAGTGGGCCGCCACCTCTCCCCGGACCAGGAACTCCAGCTCTACCACCACTACGGCTTGGACGTGGGCCCGGCTCCATCACTCCCGGACCGCGACTTCGGCAAGGTGGCGGGGGCGGAGGAGGACTGAAGGGGGGTGGGATGGGTGGGATGGGTGAGGTGGGTGGACTGGCTGAGGGCGTCGGTGGGGGATACGGATGCTCGGGACATCGACGCTGCGAAGGCACGGACGCCGCGGGCAGCACTTCGGGGCTGTTTCCAAGCCTCAACTCTCCAGAGCCCCCGGCACCACAGCAGGCGGAACCTCAGAACCCAGCCCACCCGACCGATCCGCGCCCCTCGTCTCACCACCGACACCGGCACCGTCATCAGCGCCGCAGGCTCCCTCCGCCGGCGGCAGCGCCCCATCAGACCCCCGCCCCACCAACGGCAACGGCTCCGCCGACTCCAACTCCGGATCATCGGTCCGGAACGTCCGCACCCGCCCCGGCCCCGAATCCTCAGGCGTCTCGAACCGCACCGTGACCCGCCCCAGCCCACTCCCCTGCACCCACCCGTGCCCGAACCCGGCGTGGTGCACATCGTGCCCCGCGGCCCAGCGCCGCTCCACAGGCGCCGCCCGCTCCTCGCTCTCCTCCTCCGGGTGCTCCTCCTCAAGAAGCTCCGCCCGCTCCCCCGCGGCCTGTGCGAACAGGTCCTCCTGCGTGTAGTCGGCGAGCCCGGAGACACCCACCCCGAGCAGCCGTACCCCGCCCGTGGTGTCCACGGAGTCCAGCAACCGGGCCGCGGCCTCCCGCACCACCCCCGGATCGTCGGTGGGCCCACGCAGCGTCTCGGACCGGGTCAGCGTCGAGAAGTCGTACCGCCGCACCTTCAGCACGATGGTCCGCCCCGACAGACCGGCCCCGCGCAGCCGCCGCACACACCGGTCCGCGAGCCGCTGCACCTCCAGGCCCACCCGGGTCCGGTCATGGATGTCCACGTCGTACGTGTCCTCGACCGACACCGACTTGGTCTCCCGCTCGGCCACCACGGGCCGCACGTCGTGCGCCAGCGCCATCGCGTACAGCGCGTGCCCGTGCGCCTTGCCCACCAGCCGTACGAGCTCGTCCTCGCCCGCCTCGGCGATCTCGTCGACCGTGGTGATCCCGGCCCGCCGCAGATGATCACCCGTCGCCGGCCCGACCCCCGGCAGCGTGCGCACCGACAGCGGCCCGAGCAGCGCCCGCTCGGTCCCCGGCTCGATCAGCACGAGCCCGTCCGGCTTGGCCCGCTCGGAGGCGATCTTCGCGATCATCTTGGAGGCGGCGAGGCCCACCGACCCCGTGAGCCCCGTGACCGCCCGTATGTCCGCCCGCAGCCGCTCCCCGGTCACCTGAGCCGACTCGGCGTCCCAGGCCGTTCCCCCGGCCTCCAGGTCCACGAACGCCTCGTCCAGGCTCAGCGGCTCCACCAGCGGCGACAACGCGCGCAGCAGCCCCATCACCTGCTCGCTGATCGACCGGTAGAACCCGAACCGCGGCACGAGATACGCGGCGTTCGGCGCGAGCCGGCGCGCCTGGGCCATCGGCATCGCCGAGTTCACCCCGAAGACCCGTGCCTCGTACGACGCGGTGGCGACCACCCCGCGCGGTCCGAGCCCGCCCACGACGACGGCCTTCCCGCGCAGGCTCGGCTTGGACGCCTGCTCCGCCGAGGCGAAGAAGGCATCCATGTCGAGATGCAGGATCGTGGGCGCGGTTCTCACATCTCCGATGCTGCCCTACGCCACTGACAATGCCCCGCTACGGCTCCCGCGGGGCCCTCAGACGGCCCGGTTGCGCCGCCTGGCCAGCTCGTCCGCGGGGTTGGACCCGACAAGCGTCTCGCCGGTGTCGACGCGCTCCCCGTGCAACTGCGACAGGGCGCTCTCGACATCCCGCCACACGACCCCCACGGCGATCCCGAAGACGCCCTGGCCGCCCTGGAGCAGCGCATGGACCTCGTCCGGCGACGTGCACTCGTAGACCGTGGCGCCGTCGCTCATCAGCGTCATGCGCTCCAGGTCACGGAAGCCGCACTCTCTCAGGTGCAGAACGGCGCTGCGGATGTTCTGCAGCGACACACCCGTGTCGAGGAACCGCTTGACGATCTTGAGGACGACAACGTCCCGGAAGCTGTAGAGCCGCTGTGTCCCCGACCCGTGCGCGGGCCGCACGCTGGGCTCGACGAGCCCGGTGCGCGCCCAGTAGTCCAGTTGCCGATAGGTGATGCCGGCCGCCGCACAGGCCGTAGGGCCCCGGTAGCCGATCTCCTCGGACGCCATGGACGTCGCCCCTCCGCTGCTCGGCACTGCCGCCGGCCGCTGCGGAATGCGATCGGCCGTACTGCCGTGAAGCGGGTACGGACCTCTGTCCCCGAAACTGCGTTCCGGGGCACCCCCAGCCGTACCGTCGCCGCTGCTTCTCACGCCGACCTCCGTCCTTGACCTGCCTTCTCGACGGTAGGCAGTCACCAGGGGTGCGTCAACGATCGCCACACTCGGCACGCCGAGTGATAATCACCCAAGGAGTGGTTTCCCGTGTCCCACCGCGGGGAAAGGCTAGCCGAATGCGCTCGCGGAGAGCCGCAGGACGCTCTCACACGCCGGTGGCAAATGCCAGCATTTCCTCGCCGGCCGTCGGCCTCCCGGGCTCACTGGCTGTTGGTGCCGAAGTCCTCGGGCGAGATCTGGTCGAGGAACTCGCGGAACTTCTCCACCTCGTCCTCCTGCTCGTCCGGGATCGCGATGCCCGCGTCGTCGAGCACACCGTCACTGCCGTAGATCGGCGTCCCGGTGCGCAGCGCCAGCGCTATGGCGTCGGAAGGACGGGCGCTCACCTCGACGCCGCTGGCGAAGACCAGCTCCGCATAGAAGACGCCCTCCCGCAGATCCGTGATGCGCACTTCGGTCAGCTCCTGGCCGACGGCCTCCAGCACGTCCTTGAACAGGTCGTGGGTCAGCGGTCGTGCGGGGGCCATGCCCTGCTGCGCGAAGGCGATCGCCGTCGCCTCCCCGGGCCCGATCCAGATGGGGAGGTAGCGGTCGCCTCCCACTTCACGCAGGAGCACGATCGGTTGGTTGGAGGGCATTTCGACCCGGACACCTACGACATCGAGCTCGTTCACACAGCAACCCTAGGCCGTGCCCGGGACGTTTGGGTAGTCGGGCCGAGAACGGGTGACCGATCAGGCAGCCGCGAGCCCGCCCGGCTCAGGGCAGGCGCACACCGAGCGCGGTCTGCACCAGGGCCGCGTGCAGCTTCACCGTGAGCCCCGCCAGTTCCTTCGTACGGGCCTCCGCGTGGGCCCTGGTCTGCGGATTGCGGTGGCGCTTGAGCGGGGCCACCACCTGGTCGACGAGCCCGGCCTCACGGTCGGCGGCCGCCTTCATCGCGCGCAGGTGCCGCGGTTCGATCCCGAACCGACCCAACTCGAGGACAAGTCCGGCCACGGTGACGGCTTCCGCGTCGTAGACCCCGTCCGGCAGCGGGGCGATGAGTCCGTACGACTCCCACTCGTCGAGCTCCGCCTCACCGATCCCGGCGGCGGCCAGCAGCTCGGTCCGCCCGATCCGGGCCGCCGTGGGCCCCTCCACGGGCTCCAGGACGACCTCGCCGTCCCGCTGACGCCCCACCGTGGGCAGTGGCGCGGCCTCCCCGCGCTCCATGGCGTCGAGATGCTCGCGGATGACCTTGAGCGGCAGATAGTGGTCCCGCTGCATCCTCAGGACATGGCCGAGGCGCTCGACGTCGGCGGCGCTGAACTTGCGGTACCCGGAAGGGGTCCGCTGCGGCTCGATGAGGCCCTCCGACTCCAGGAAACGGATCTTGGAGATGGTGACTTCGGGGAACTCGTCGCGCAGCACGTTCAGCACCGTGCCGATGCTCATCAGCCCAGTGTCCGCGGCGGCGGTACCGTGCCCGGCACCGCCGCTCGGTGTTTGAAGCATGGACCTTCCTGGGGAATCCCCCCGGACCCAGTCCGAGGAAGGGTCAGTAACCCCGCTGGCTCGCGTAGAACACCAGCCGGTACTTGCCGATCTGCACCTCGTCACCGTTCGCCAGCGAGACCGAGTCGATGCGCTCGCGGTTGACGTACGTACCGTTCAGACTGCCGACATCGGCGACCGTGAACGAACCGTCAGCAGAGCGCCGGAACTCCACATGCCGGCGCGAGACCGTCACGTCGTCCAGGAAGATGTCGCTCTGCGGATGACGGCCGGCCGTGGTCAGCTCGCCGTCCAGCAGGAAGCGGCTGCCCGAGTTCGGACCGCGACGCACCACCAGCAGCGCCGAGCCCAACGGCAGCGCGTCGACGGCGGCCTGCGCCTCCGGGGAGAGCGTCGGCATCTGCGTCTGGCCGGTCACTTCGGCGTCGTAGGCCTCAAGACCGGAGATGGAGATCGTGGAGGTCGTCTCGGACGGACGCTCCGGGGTCGCGCCGGGGCGCAGCGGCGCACCGCAGTTGGAACAGAAGCGGCTGTTCTCCGCGTTGCGGTTACCGCACCTCGTACACACCAGGGCCGACATAGGGGAAAACCCTCCACCCGTACTTGAGGTTGACGGTTGCCCGAAACCTATGTCGCCGGACTGCGCAGGGTCAACCGACGGCGCACCCTGGCCGGCGACCTGGTCGCGGAACAGCGGGCGCTGGCCTTCTGCGTCCGGTTGTGCGCGATGGCGAGCGGTCTGGTTGTCGCTGCTCTCTTTCGCACTCTTGCCGAACAACTTCGCAAACAACTTCACGGGCGATTCCCCTTGACCGAAACAGACCCGCCCGTGGGGCAGGACGAACCCTGATTGAACACACCGGTTGACCCGGACATCCTCACAACGTCCGTATCCACCTGACAGTTTCCACCACGCACCACCCAATCGGTGCGTCGACCCCCCGCAACCTCATGCCCTCGGACAACGGCCCCCATGCACCTGCGGTTCACCGGGAAGACGACCGAGCGTAGTCAGGCTGCTTCGCGGCCCGCAAGGCATCCACGACGATCTTGCCCGACCGCTCGACGGTAACGGTGGCCTGCTCCTTCTCGAGAGTCTGCACCACGCCTCCAGGGATGTTGAGCGCCGGTTCGAGATCCTGCGGCTTGCCGATGACCTTGAAACGGTACGGGGCGTTGATCTTGTTCCCGTCGACACTCACGCTCTTGCCGGAGTCCGTCAGATACGTGTTGGCCACGACCCGCACCTCGTTCACCTGGATCGCCTCCGCGCCCGCCGCGCGCAGCTCCTGAACCGCGTCGAGCAGCATGTCCGCCTCGACCGTTCCCTTCGTGTCGTCGATGGTCATCGTGATGCCGGGTCCCTGCGCGGCCACGGTGCCCGCCAGAATGCCGAGTTGCTTCTCCTTCTCGGCCGTCTGCTTGCGGGCCTCCTCGGCCTGGTCGGAGCTGTTCTCCAGCTCGTCGCGCTGCTTCTGCAGACCCTGCTTCTCGTCCTCAAGACGCTGAGTACGGTCGTCCAGTTCATCGAGAATGCGGACAAGATCTTCCTGTCGTGCCCCACGCAGCGCGCTGTCACTGTTGCTGTTCGAGGCGACCTGGACGGCCAGCCCGAAACCGAGGCCGAACAGCAGCACGGCGACGATGAGTTGGGCCCGGCTCACGCGCGGCGGCCACAGCCCCTGCACCAGCCGCTGCCGACCGGTCACGGTGGACGCGGCCCGCTCCTCCGGAACCGGCGCCTCCGAAGAAGCAGACGCCGGTACTTCCTCGGGCAGTTCCCTGCGCAGCCTGTGTTCGGGCCGCTCGTCTTCGTTGCTCATCGACCTCACGCCTGGAAGACGTGCCGGCGAATGGCCGCGGCGTTGGAGAAGATACGGATACCGAGGACGACCACAACACCCGTGGACAACTGGGCACCGACGCCCAACTTGTCGCCCAGGAACACGATCAGCGCGGCCACGACCACGTTCGACAGGAACGACACCACGAAGACCTTGTCGTCGAAGATGCCGTCGAGCATGGCCCGCAGACCACCGAAGACGGCGTCGAGCGCCGCGACGACGGCGATCGGCAGATACGGCTCGACGACCACCGGCACCTCAGGCCGGACCAGGATTCCGGCCACCACTCCCACGATGAGGCCCAGTACGGCGATCACGATGTGCCCTTCTCAGTTCTCGGCTGTGCTGTACGTACGATCACACTCGGCGCGGCGGCCAGCCGGAGATCGCTCTCCACGGCGATGGTCGCCCTGATGCCGTAGTTGTCTTCCAGGGCGTGCAGATAGAGCCCGTCGGCACCGTTCTGGAACCTGGTGCTCAGCCGTTGGCCGTCCCCCACCGCGAGCACCGTATAAGGCGGCACGAGTGGCCTGTTGTCGACCAGTATCGCGTCACCGGCGGCCCTGATCGCGGACAGCGCCGTCAGCCGCTGTCCGTTGACGGAGATGGCCTCGGCCCCTGCCGCCCACAGTCCGTTGACGACGCGCTGCATGTCGCGGTCGCGCACCCGACCGGTGTCGGAGAAGTCCGCGGTCTCCCGCGGGTCGTCGCCCCCGCCGGTGCTGGCTTCCTTCGCGTCGTCGACGACGAGTTTCACACCGGGGCCGTGCACCGCGGTGGCACCGGACAGCATGCTCACCAGGTCCGCCTGGCCACTGCCGCCACTCGTCTTGAGCGCCGCCCGCTGCCGCGCGCTCACGTCGTCACGGAGCTTGTCGACGGTGCCTTCCAGCTTGTCCGCCGACGAGGTCTCCTTGTCGATACGGTCGATCAGCTCCTGGCGCTCCTTGGCCACCACGGGGGCGGCCACGCGTGCCTGTGCCGCTCCCAGGGTCACGACGAGGGCGGCCAGCACCAGGCCGGCGGCGAGACCGAGCTTCGCCCGGAGGGTCTTCGGCATGCCGCTCGCGCCCGCGGCCTTCTTCCGGGCGGCGGCCTCGGCGTATCCGTCGTCGAGGCTGTGGTCCATGACATTGGTGAGCAGCGACATGGATGCGTCCGGGCGCGCAGGGCGCGTGGGTGTGCTCCGAACGGGGGGCTGCTGCGGCATGCCGCACATCGTCGCACGTGGTGGCCTGTACCTCCGAATGGCCCCACCGACGTGCCGGACAGGCCCCCTTGGGGAGGCATGTCCGGCACGCGTGCGTGCTCCGTGTTTTACCGTCCGGCGCTGTCCACGACCGCCGACCACTCATCCAACAGGGCCTGCGCGGAAGCGTCGTCGGGCCCTTCGGCCCACAGATGCGTGACCGCCTCGGCGGGGTCGGGCAGCACCATCACCCAACGCCCGTCGGTCTCCACAACCCGTACACCGTCCGTGGTGTCGACAAAGCGATCGCCGGCCGCTTCCACGACCCGGCGCATCACAAGTCCCTTGACGGCCCAGGGAGTCGCGAGGTCCCGCTTGAGGACGTGCGCCCGCGGAATCCGCGCGTCGATCTGGCTCAGCGTCAACTGTGTCCGCGCCACCAGCCCGATCAGCCGTACGAAGGCCGCGGCACCGTCGAAGACACTGCTGAACTCCGGAATGATGAACCCGGCCTTGCCGTCCCCGCCGAAGATGGTCGTCTCGTCACGCCCGACCCTGGTCAGGTCGTCCGGCGAGGTCGTCGTCCACTCGACCTGCGTGCCGTGATAGGCCGCCACCTGCTCCGCGATCCGCGTGGTGGTCACCGGCAGCGCCACCCGCCCGCTGCGCCGCTCGGCGGCCACCAGGTCGAGCATCACGAGCAGAGCGCGGTCGTCCTCGACGATCCGCCCCTTCTCGTCGACGAGCGAAAGCCGCTCACCGACAGGGTCGAACCGCACTCCGAACGCGGCCCGCGCGGAGGCCACGATCTCACCGAGCCGCACCAGCCCCGACCGCCGTGTGTCCGCGGTCTCCGTCGGCCTGGACTCGTCGAGCCCCGGATTGATCGTCAGCGAGTCCACACCCAGCTTGCCGAGCAGACTGGGCAGCACGAGCCCGGCGCTGCCGTTCGACGCGTCCACCACGACCTTCAGGCCGGAGTCGGCGATCCCGGTCGTGTCGACATTCCGCAGCAACGACCCGGTGTACGAGTCGAAGACGCTGGCCGGGAAGTGCAGGTCCCCGATCTCACCGGGGAACGCACGCCGGTACTCCTGGCGCGCGAACACCCGGTCCAGCTTGCGCTGACTCCCCTGCGAGAGGTCGGCTCCCTGGCTGTCGAAGAACATGATGTCGACGGAGTCCGGCACACCAGGTGTGGTCCGGATCATGATCCCGCCGGCACTGCCCCGCGCGGTCTGCTGCCGCGCCACGGGCAGCGGTACGTTTTCCAGGTCCCGTACGTCGATGGCACTCGTCTGCAAGGCGGAGATCACCGCCCGCTTGAGCGCACGGGCACCTCGGGAGTGGTCGCGGGCCGTGGTGACCGTCGACCCCTTCTTGAGGGTCGTGGCGTAGGCGCCGGCGAGACGGACGACGAGCTCCGGCGTGATCTCCACGTTCAGGATCCCGGACACACCGCGCGCGCCGAAGAGGTGCGCCTGGCCTCTGTTCTCCCAGATCACCGACGTGTTGACGAAGGCACCGGCTTCGATCGTCTTGAACGGGTAGACCCGCACATTGCCCTGCACGATCGATTCTTCACCGATCAGGCACTCGTCACCGATGACCGCGCCGTCCTCGATCCGGGCCGCACGCATGATGTCGGTGTTCTTCCCGACGACACAGCCACGCAGATTGCTGTGCTGCCCGACATACACGTTGTCGTGCACGACGGCCCTGTGCAGAAAAGCTCCGGTCTTCACGACGACGTTGGAACCGATGACGGTGTGCTCACGGATTTCGGCACCCGCCTCGACCTTGGCGTAGTCACCGATGTACAGCGGCCCCCGCAGAACCGCGTCGGGGTGCACCTCTGCGCCCTCGGCCACCCAGACACCCGGCGACAGCTCGAAGCCGTCGATCTCGACGTCGACCTTGCCCTCCAGGACATCGGCCTGCGCCTTCACGTAGCTCTCGTGGGTCCCGACATCTTCCCAGTAGCCCTCGGCGATAAAGCCGTAGACCGGCTTGCCTTCCTTCATCAACTGCGGGAAGACATCACCGGACCAGTCGACGGGAACGTCGGCCTCGACATAGTCGAAGACCTCGGGCTCCATCACATAGATGCCCGTGTTCACCGTGTCCGAGAAGACCTGACCCCAAGTCGGCTTCTCGAGGAAACGCTCGACCTTTCCCTCTTCGTCGACGATGGTGATGCCGAATTCCAGCGGATTGGGCACCCGGGTCAGACAGACAGTGACCAGAGCGCCTTTTTCCTTGTGGAAATTGATCAGTTCGGTGAGGTCGAAGTCGGTCAGGGCATCACCGGAAATGACGACGAAGGCATCGTCCTTCAACGCCTCTTCGGCGTTCTTGACGCTTCCGGCGGTACCGAGTGGCTTCTCCTCATTGGCATACGAGAGCTCCATCCCGAGCTCTTCGCCGTCACCGAAGTAGTTCTTGACCAACGAGGCCAGGAACTGCACGGTGACTACGGTCTCATTGAGCCCATGCCTTTTGAGCAACCTGAGCACATGCTCCATGATCGGTCGATTGACCACGGGCAACAGTGGCTTGGGCATGCTTGAGGTCATGGGGCGAAGGCGTGTGCCTTCGCCTCCGGCCATCACTACGGCCTTCATGTCGGAAGCGTCCTCCTCTGCGAGACGACGGTCTAGCCGACTTCACCAGTTCAGATTGTCCCGCACTTTTGCGCAACGGGCCATCGAGCGACTGTTACCGCCCAATCGGCAAGGTCAGTCGGCCATGGCGTCCGCACGCAGTAGGCGGCGGACTTGTACCACGTAGAGGACTCCTGCCCACCAGTAGAGCGTTGTACCCCATCCTGCGAACGCCCATCCAAAAATGGCTGCGAGTGAGGGGAGCCATCCACTTCCGTCACTGAGCAGCAGCAACGGGAACGCGTACATCAGGTTGAACGTAGCCGCCTTGCCCAGGAAGTTCACCTGCAGCGGCGGATAGCCGTGCCGTCTGAGGATGCCCACCACCACGAGCAGGACCAGCTCCCGCGCGAGCAGTACGGCGGTCAACCAGATTGGCAGAATCTCGCGCCAGGTGAGTCCGACGAGAGTCGAGAGAATGTAGAGCCGGTCCGCGGCGGGATCAAGAAGCCGGCCGAGACTGCTGATCTGGTTCCAGCGCCGCGCGAGCTTGCCGTCCAGGTAGTCGCTGATCCCGCTCAGCATCAGCACCAGAAGCGCCCAGCCGTCGCTCTTGGGCCCACCGAACTCGGGCCTGAGGATCAACCACAGGAAGATGGGTACGCCGACCAGGCGCGCCATGCTGAGGATGTTCGGGATGGTGAGCACCCGCTCTGTCTGAACGCGGGTCTCCTGGACCTCCACCCGGGGGCCTCCTGTGGGAAAACGTGCCGACGATGCCCCCTGACCTTACCCCAACGCAAAAAAGCTCTGGCTCTTGGGCGGCATGCCCAAGAGCCAGAGCTCTAAAAGGAGTTCGGCGGCGTCCTACTCTCCCACAGGGTCCCCCCTGCAGTACCATCGGCGCTGTAAGGCTTAGCTTCCGGGTTCGGAATGTAACCGGGCGTTTCCCTCACGCTATGACCACCGAAACACTATGAAACACATCAACCGCACCACTGCCGTGACCATGGCAATGGGGTTGTTCGTGGTTTCAGAACCAACACAGTGGACGCGAGCAACTGAGGACAAGCCCTCGGCCTATTAGTACCGGTCACCTCCAGCGGTTACCCGCCTTCCAGATCCGGCCTATCAACCCAGTCGTCTACTGGGAGCCTTAACCCCTCAAGGGGGTGGGAACACTCATCTCGAAGCAGGCTTCCCGCTTAGATGCTTTCAGCGGTTATCCCTCCCGAACGTAGCCAACCAGCCATGCCCTTGGCAGAACAACTGGCACACCAGAGGTTCGTCCGTCCCGGTCCTCTCGTACTAGGGACAGCCCTTCTCAATGTTCCTGCGCGCGCAGCGGATAGGGACCGAACTGTCTCACGACGTTCTAAACCCAGCTCGCGTACCGCTTTAATGGGCGAACAGCCCAACCCTTGGGACCGACTCCAGCCCCAGGATGCGACGAGCCGACATCGAGGTGCCAAACCATCCCGTCGATATGGACTCTTGGGGAAGATCAGCCTGTTATCCCCGGGGTACCTTTTATCCGTTGAGCGACGGCGCTTCCACAAGCCACCGCCGGATCACTAGTCCCGACTTTCGTCCCTGCTCGACCCGTCGGTCTCACAGTCAAGCTCCCTTGTGCACTTACACTCAACACCTGATTGCCAACCAGGCTGAGGGAACCTTTGGGCGCCTCCGTTACTCTTTAGGAGGCAACCGCCCCAGTTAAACTACCCATCAGACACTGTCCCTGATCCGGATCACGGACCCAGGTTAGACATCCAGCACGACCAGACTGGTATTTCAACGACGACTCCCCCCGAACTGGCGTCCGAGGTTCAAAGTCTCCCAGCTATCCTACACAAGCCGAACCGAACACCAATATCAAACTGTAGTAAAGGTCCCGGGGTCTTTCCGTCCTGCTGCGCGAAACGAGCATCTTTACTCGTAGTGCAATTTCACCGGGCCTATGGTTGAGACAGTCGAGAAGTCGTTACGCCATTCGTGCAGGTCGGAACTTACCCGACAAGGAATTTCGCTACCTTAGGATGGTTATAGTTACCACCGCCGTTTACTGGCGCTTAAGTTCTCAGCTTCGCCCAACCGAAGTTGGACTAACCGGTCCCCTTAACGTTCCAGCACCGGGCAGGCGTCAGTCCGTATACATCGCCTTACGGCTTCGCACGGACCTGTGTTTTTAGTAAACAGTCGCTTCTCGCTGGTCTCTGCGGCCACCCCCAGCTCATGAAGTAAATTCAATCACCGGTGATGGCCCCCCTTCTCCCGAAGTTACGGGGGCATTTTGCCGAGTTCCTTAACCATAGTTCACCCGAACGCCTCGGTATTCTCTACCTGACCACCTGAGTCGGTTTAGGGTACGGGCCGCCATGAAACTCGCTAGAGGCTTTTCTCGACAGCATAGGATCATCCACTTCACCACAATCGGCTCGGCATCAGGTCTCAGACTTAATGAATGGCGGATTTGCCTACCACTCGCCCTACACCCTTACCCCGGGACAACCACCGCCCGGGATGGACTACCTTCCTGCGTCACCCCATCACTCACCTACTGCAGGTCTGGTCCGTCGGCTCCACCACTTTCCATTCCCCGAAGGGTCCGGAACGGCTTCACGGACTTAGCATCGCCTGGTTCAATGTTTGACGCTTCACAGCGGGTACCGGAATATCAACCGGTTATCCATCGACTACGCCTGTCGGCCTCGCCTTAGGTCCCGACTTACCCTGGGCAGATCAGCTTGACCCAGGAACCCTTAGTCAATCGGCGCACACGTTTCTCACGTGTGTATCGCTACTCATGCCTGCATTCTCACTCGTGAACCGTCCACCACTAGCTTCCGCTGCGGCTTCACCCGGCACACGACGCTCCCCTACCCATCCATACAGGCGTTGGCCCTATTGTATGAATGGCACGACTTCGGCGGTACGCTTGAGCCCCGCTACATTGTCGGCGCGGAATCACTAGACCAGTGAGCTATTACGCACTCTTTCAAGGGTGGCTGCTTCTAAGCCAACCTCCTGGTTGTCTCTGCGACTCCACATCCTTTCCCACTTAGCGTACGCTTAGGGGCCTTAGTCGATGCTCTGGGCTGTTTCCCTCTCGACCATGGAGCTTATCCCCCACAGTCTCACTGCCGTGCTCTCACTTACCGGCATTCGGAGTTTGGCTAAGGTCAGTAACCCGGTAGGGCCCATCGCCTATCCAGTGCTCTACCTCCGGCAAGAAACACACGACGCTGCACCTAAATGCATTTCGGGGAGAACCAGCTATCACGGAGTTTGATTGGCCTTTCACCCCTAACCACAGGTCATCCCCCAGGTTTTCAACCCTGGTGGGTTCGGTCCTCCACGAAGTCTTACCTCCGCTTCAACCTGCCCATGGCTAGATCACTCCGCTTCGGGTCTTGAGCGCGCTACTAAACCGCCCTATTCGGACTCGCTTTCGCTACGGCTTCCCCACACGGGTTAACCTCGCAACACACCGCAAACTCGCAGGCTCATTCTTCAAAAGGCACGCAGTCACGACGCACCAAGTAAACTTGATGCGCGACGCTCCCACGGCTTGTAGGCACACGGTTTCAGGTACTATTTCACTCCGCTCCCGCGGTACTTTTCACCATTCCCTCACGGTACTATCCGCTATCGGTCACCAGGGAATATTTAGGCTTAACGGGTGGTCCCGCCAGATTCACACGGGATTTCTCGGGCCCCGTGCTACTTGGGTGTCTCTCAAACGAGCCGTTAATGTTTCAGCTACGGGGGTCTTACCCTCTACGCCGGACCTTTCGCATGTCCTTCGCCTACATCAACGGTTTCTGACTCGCCTCACAGCCGGCAGACTGTGAAAGAGAGATCCCACAACCCCGTATACGCAACCCCTGCCGGGTCTCACACGCATACGGTTTGGCCTCATCCGGTTTCGCTCGCCACTACTCCCGGAATCACGGTTGTTTTCTCTTCCTGCGGGTACTGAGATGTTTCACTTCCCCGCGTTCCCTCCACACTGCCTATGTGTTCAGCAGCGGGTGACAGCCCATGACGACTGCCGGGTTTCCCCATTCGGAAACCCCCGGATCAAAGCCTGGTTGACGACTCCCCGGGGACTATCGTGGCCTCCCACGTCCTTCATCGGTTCCTGGTGCCAAGGCATCCACCGTGCGCCCTTAAAAACTTGGCCACAGATGCTCGCGTCCACTGTGCAGTTCTCAAACAACGACCAACCACCCATCACCCCGCCCTACCGGGCAAGTTCACTGGGGTCGGCACTGAAGGCGGCTTCACAGCCGTACCCTCAGACACCCAACAGCGTGCCCGGCACCATCGCCACTCGTGATCAGCTTTCCACGCCCCGAAGAGCAGTACTCGCAGCCATGAGATGACCGACAGTGCCGAATAATCAACGTTCCACCCTTGAGCAACCAGCATCAGACGTTCGCTGATGAACT